>NZ_JAAWVW010000006.1:0-291154 GCF_014855505.1 Musicola keenii
GAGCGCTTCTTCCGTAGCCTGAAGACAGAATGGGTACCGACAGATGGCTACCGTGACAAACATGAAGCACAGAAGCAGATTAGTCTTTATATATTGAGCTATTACAACAGTGTCAGACCCCATCATTATAATGGAGGACTGACACCGGAAGAATCGGAAAATAGATATCGTTCTTACCGTAAAACCGTGGCCAATTTTACTTGACCACTACACAGTGATGTTATTGCCATGGGGGTGTTGTCAGCATGCCGGAAACTGAATATCCCAGTTCCCGGGCAAATCAGTGTCGTGGGGTATGACAACCTCGAATTTGCCGCTCACCTTGAACCGCCATTAACAACTCTGGCGATCCCTGCCGAGGCTATGGGTGTTCAAAGTGCAGAGGCGTTGATTGCACGTTTGCACAACAATATTGAAATCAAGTCGCATCAGCTCGAGACAGAGTTAATTATCCGAGGTTCCAGCCAGTAAACACAGCAGGTGTCGGTCATGAATACATCGGCTATGCGCAATACATCCGACGTCCCGCGTGACACGCGCCCCCTCAACCGGGGGCATTATTTTCTATCACGGTTATTGTCCATCGACATGTCGAGTCACGCGGCTCCAGCAACTCAAAACATTGCCACATGCAGCACGGTTCTAACCACAATGCCGAACAGCGCTCCCAATGCGGCATAGCGGAACAGTCGCGTTAACCGTGAGCCAACGCCGAGAAATATGCCGATCCCCGGCAAATCAAACGTCTGAACCAACAATCCGGCGGATGCATTGATCTGGCTGGCGGTCATTTTTCCCTGATGAACCAAATCCGATACCACACCGAAGTACGCCGTGCCGCCGGCCAGGCATTTCACCAGCGTCGGCAGCACAAAGACCGGGGAAATTCCGGCAGATGTCAGCAACGGCGATAAAACATGATCCAACGCCGTCACCGCACCGGCGGCTTCCAGCACACCGACAATCACCATCGACAAAATCAGCATCGGCACCGATCCCAACGCCAGCCGAATAGCATCCGATCCCGCACTGTTGATAATGCCGATCAGCCCTTTACCGCCCGTTTCCTCAGCCGGAACCTCGTTGGAACGACGGCCTTCTGACGAGGACAACCTGCGTCCCAGCACATGGTAGGTCAGGGCCGCCGCCGCCAGCCCACCGATAATCGAAATAACGATAGCCGCCGCCCAATGCAGCCCAAATGGCGTCAGGGGATAAAACACATTTCCTTGCCCCATAGCGAACACCATGGCCATGGTCGCCGCCATATGACGATCAGAAACGCCGCGTTTTTCCATAATAGACAGCGTCGCCAACGGCGCGGCAAAGCTGACGAAGTTAAGCTGGATCAACGCAAACGTGCTCATTCCGCTTAGCCCAAACGGGCGCAGAAGCGGCGCCATCCAGCGAACCAATAGATCGACAATCCCTTTGACTTCCAGAAACCGCATGATGACCAGCATCACGACCATGATCGGCAACAACGTATAGAGCGCGACGTCGACGGAGGATTTCCCCGCCGACATAATGATTCCAATAATGTCCATTGAATATCCCAGGCCGGTCATACGCATGAAGCCCGGCACATTACCCGTACTGTCCCGGTAATTTGCTATTGTCATTATCGTGCGGGAACATACGCCCGCCCCAAGCCCGGACATCTCTCCGCCTATGCGGAACCGATCCGGCCGTTCACTGGGCTATTTTCGTGATCTTCATCACGATATGCCAGTACATCTTGCACTCATCGCCAATGCTGATTTCATAAAAAGGCAGAGTGGCCACACGTAACCACAGCCCGGTATCTACAGATCACATCGGGCGCCGTTCGAATTACGACGATAAGGAGATGGCAATGAAGGTATTTTTAACATCCGCCCTACTGGCAACCATGCTGGGATATGGTGGGATTGCAGAGGCAAATCAGACCTTTGTCTTTATCCGTCACGGTGAAAAACCAGACAACGACAGCGGCCAGCTCACCTGTAAAGGATTGAATCGGGCACTGAGTATTCCGCAGGTATTACTCGGCCGTTACGGCACTCCCGATGCCATTTTCGCCTCGGCGCCCAAAACCAAAAAAATCGGCAGTTCCCTGCGACCGCTTACCACCATCACCCCCACCGCGATCCGAATATCACAGCCAGTCGATCTTCGATTCCGCGCAGACGATACCACCGAGCTTGCCAAGACACTGCTGACCGGGAAACCGCGCCAGTTGGTCTTTCTCTCCTGGGAACACAAGAACCTGGTCGTCGCCGCAAAAAAAATCATCAACATGGCCGGCGGCGATGACAGCGTGGTTCCCCCCTGGGCGGGATCCGATTTCGACGGCATTTATATCATCAAGCTGGACGACGCCGGCAAGTTCATCGCCTTCAGCCGGGAAACGGAAGGCCTGAACGGCGTGCCAGACACTTGCCCCAACACGTAATACCGACACGCCCATTACCGCATCAACACCAAGGGTATTGCTATGCGTAAAATTTGGTTTACCACCGGGGCCTCTCGGGGGGTTTAAACGTCGCTTTGTTGAGAGCGTGAAACAGCATTTCACGACCAGGCCCTATCCTGGTTCGTGACGGCATGTTTTACGCCTTAAATTCTGCGGCTCCCCGATGCCCAACGTTTCATCACCTTTACATCCCGAAAACAAAACAATAACTGTCCATTATTGTTTCACGAATAAATTAACGTCCGTTTTCCGGATATGGGCTGAGTAATGCCCGAACGCAGACGAAATTAAGAGGACAAACCGCAACGAGGCAACAAGGCCGGGGAAAATACAAGGCAGCGCTGCACCAGATGCTAACCATGCGGGTATAACACAGCAGGATGAAATATCGCGCCGTGGGGGCATCGTTACCCTATGATTTTTCTTCCATATTAGTGCGGACTTACCGATCGTATTCCTTCAGAGACAATCCGAATAATAACCGCTGTTGTTTCTTTAAATGCACTGGTTTAATCACCAATAAATAATTTTATTTATCAATTAGTTATCCAAATAATCGAGCAGTTGTCTCTCTGGCAGTCTGCACTCTTCAGAAAACAGGAGCGCTCGGAAAAATATCTCCCGCTTGACCCTATAGTAACGCTTGACCCTATAGTAACTACAGGGTGTTGAATAAGCCGCATACCACGGGTGGCGCGTCTCCACAGCGTCAGTCGTCTGGCAAATTCCAACAGTGAGCGGAGAAATATCTATGGGTATTTTTGACAAACTATTTGGCGGTCATCACGGAGGGGGACATCATGGACATCATCACGGCAATGGCCATCGTGATTCTCATGGCAGTTACCCAACCGGGAACAACGCGGGGATGAGTTGTCCGAATTGCCGATCGCTCAATGCCACCATCGCGCGTTTCTGCCAGCAATGTGGCTCATCGCTCGTGCCGGCAGACTGCCCACAATGCGGCACCTCGGTACAGGCTGGCGCGAAGTTTTGCGGCCAGTGTGGGAACACCATGACCTGATAACACCGTCACCTGATCCCCGGCGGTGTCCCGTAATGATGCGCGACGCTGCCTAGAACACCGAACCAGCGCACCGACAACGCCTTTCACTTCCAGAAACCGCATGATGACCCGCATCACGACCATAATCGGCAACAGTGTATACAGCGCAACATCAACGGACGCTTTCCCTGATGACGTGATAATTCCAATCACGTTCATGTAATGTCCCTGCACGCGGAAGCTGTCCCGGTATGTGCCAACAAGCACATACCAGTGCTCTCAGCCCGGACATTTTCGTGATAAATATCACAACATTCCGGAAAGTTTTTCACCCCATTCGGACGAACGCATCGTCTGCCGGTATCCGACGCCAGCCATCGGAACATCGCTATTGGCGACTGTAGCGCAGTAGCGAGCTGCCGCTTTCCCCGGTCATTAAAAGTGGATGGTTTCCTCGCCGTAACAGTAACGCGCGTACAGTTCTGGGTTGATATCGAAACCGATGCCCGGTTTATCCGGCACCGCCACCATACTGTCCTGATCCAGCGTCACTTCCGGCAGCATGAAATCCTGCGCCCAATAGCGTGACGACGGCGGAATGTCATGCGCCAGCAGGAAGTTGGGCAGCGTCGCCACCGCGATGTTGTGCGCCTTGCCGACGGCGGTATCCAGCATGCCGCCGCACCATACCGGGATCCCGGCATCCTGGCAAAAATCGTGGATCAGCTTGGTTTCGGTGATGCCGCCCACCCGCGCCACCTTGATATTGATGATGCGGCCGCTGCCTAGCTCAATGGCTTTGCGGGCATCCTCCACCGAGGCAATGCTCTCATCCAGACAGATAGGCGTCTCGATCGCCGCCTGCAACTTACGGTGATCGACGATATCGTCGTGCGCCAACGGCTGCTCGATCATCAGCAGGTTGTATTTGTCGAATTCCCGGAACAGCGGAATATCGTCCAGCGAATAGGCGGAATTGGCGTCCACCATCAGCGTGATATCGCCGAACTCGCTGCGCAGCGCCTGAATGTAGGCCAGATCCTTGCCCGGTTTGATCTTAATCTTGATACGGCGATAGCCTTCTTCCCGGTAGCCTGCCACCACGCGCACCAAATCCGCCGGCGTCGGCTGAATACCGATGCTAACACCCGCCTCGACCCGATCGCGCACGCCGCCCAGTTCGCGCCACAGCGGCGTCTGTTTCTGTTTGGTATAAGCGTCCCACACCGCGCCTTCCACCGCCGCTTTGGCGCAGTTGTTGCGGCGCACCGGCGCAAAAATATCGCGCACGTCGGAAGGATGACGAATCTCGCCGGCCTGGCGCAGCATCGGCACCAGAAAATCACGCATGATGTGCCAAGCGGTGACGTTGGTTTCCTCGTTGTAAAACGGCAGCGAAATCGCCGAACAATCGCCGTAACCCACCACATCGCCGCAGTGCGCTTCCACTACAGTGAAATACTTCTCCGTCTGGGTAGCGAAGCTGGTGGTAAACGGGGTTTTCAGCGTCATCTTCATTTGACGCAATACAATTTTATCTATTTTCATCTTTGTCCTTCACAACACAGTTAACGTCAAACCTGCGCCGCGACGCCGGGCTGTGCCGACGGGCGCGTGTGGATAGTCAGGCTCACCACCGCAGAGAACGCGGCAGCGGCCATCAAAAACAGGAACGCCGAGGGGTAGCCGAAGTGTTCGACCATCGCGCCGATCACCAGCGGTGCGATAAACCCGGCCGCCTGTCCGCCGACATTGATCACCCCGATACCGGATCCCACCATGCGCGACGCCAACACCTTGGTCGGCAGCGCCACGGCGATCGCCAACACAAACGATTTGAAAAAATAGGCGCAAGACTGGGCCACCACCACCGCAGTGATACTCGACGCGCTGTACATCAGATACAAGAACAGCGCGGTCAACAAGGCGCAGCCCATCAGCATTACGCGCTCACGGCCGTCAAAGAACCGGGTCATCACCCAACCGCCGGAGGCGGTCGCCACCCCGGCCATCACGTAAGGGATCGGTAACAGCACCCCCACCGCTTTCAGATCCAGATGACGCTCGGTCATCAGGTAAATCGGCATCCAGGAATCCAACCCTTTGTTGATCAGGCTCAGACCGAACCACACCGCCGCCAGCCGCCATAACAGTGGGTTTTTCATCACCTCGCGCCAGTCGGCGCCGCTCAGCCGCTCCGGCTCATTAGATACCCATGCCGGCTTAGCGCTGACAGTCAGGGTGTAGACCAACACAAACGCAATGCCGAGCAGGCCGATCACCATAAATGCATGGCGCCAGCCCAACGCCAGAATCAACGGCGCGATCAGCAAGGGCGCAATCATGCTGCCCACATAGTTGGAAGACATCAGTAACGACGTCATACGCGGCTTATCGCTGGGCGGAAACTGTTCCGCCGCGTTCTTGACGGAAGCGGAGGGATAAGCGCCTTCTCCCAACCCGAACAGAAAGCGAATCACCAGCAGCGCCGTCAACGACCAGGCGATGCCGGTTAGAAACGTAAATAACGACCACATGGCGATCGCCATCGCCACCACCACTTTGGCGCCGAAGCGATCCGCCAGCCAGCCGCCGGGCAACTGCATCAACCAGAAACCGAAATAAAATGCGCTCAGCACCAGCCCGATCTCACTGGGCGACAACGACAGCTCTTTCGCCATCTGCGTCGACCCCATACTCAACACCACGCGATCAATAAACGCCACGCACCAGCCGATATACAGCAGGAACAGCACCCAATATGATTTTTTTCTCGTGTAATGACCCATCTGTCCTGATTCCCCTGTGTGATGTTTGCGTTGTCTGCGGCCAGTGCGTTCTGCGACGCCTTCTTCCCTGCCGATACTCCCCTCCTGATTGCATACTAGACACCCGCCATCCATACTGCTATTTCAACTTTTTCACCACCCTATTGCCGAAACGGCAAACTTTAACCCTCGAGAAAATGCCATGACCGCCCGTTATCTGCAGGACACCGCCATCCGTTACTTTCTGGAGGTGGTGCGTTCCGGCTCCATCAGCGAAGCCGCCCAGCGCCTGAACGTCGCGGGTTCCGCCATCAGCCGCCAAATCAGCGGGCTGGAAGACCGGCTCAACACCACGCTGTTCGAACGGCGAAAAAGCGGCATGACCCCCACTGCCGCCGGAGAGTTGCTGGCGGCCTACGCCTTTCGTAATCAGTTAGAAACCGAGCAGGTCACGCAGGAAATTCGGGAATTGCAGGGATTACGACGCGGTGATGTGCGTATTGTCTCCACCGCGGGATTCAGCCTGGATTTTATTCCGATGGCGATCTCTTCGTTCCGCCAACGTTACCCCTACATCCGTTTTCAACTGCTGGTGGCGACCGCCGAAGAAGTGGCGCGTCGGCTGAATGAAGGCGAAAGCGATATCGGGCTGACATTCAGCCAGATCCCCACCGCCAATATTCACGTCGCTTACCGGCTGCATTCGCCGCTAGTGGCGGTGATGCAACGCCACCACCCGCTGGCAGAGAAAACGAATCTGCGGTTGTCGCAACTGGCGGGTTATCCACTCGGCGTGCCGGTTCGACATATTCTGACCCGGCGGCTGTTCGATGCCTGCTGTAGCCGTCAGGGGTTATTGATCGACCCGGCATTCGAAACCACTTCCATCAGCGCCCTACTGGCGTTTTCTCGCTATTGCGACGGCGTGGTGATTTCCACCGAACTGGTGGTGCGCCAATACCTGAAAGATCACGACATGGTGGCGGTGCCGATTACCGGCCAGGATCTGAATGGGCTCAATATCGAATTGAATACGCTGGCGGGGCGCACACTGCCCAAAGCGGTCTCCGCGTTTACCGAACATCTGATCCGGATCATGGAACAAGAGCAGGAACCTGACGCCTAGCCGCCAATGCCGCCAGCCGGGCGTATAATTCGGTTTTTTCCCTATGGACGTTGCGCTAACATGGCCGCCACGTTGTTTCTGGCAGAGTTATATGGATATCTGATGCGTCGCCTGATTGCAGTTGTTCCCCTGTTGGTTATGTTGTCCGCCTGTAGCAATACCCCGTCCGAATCACAGCCGGACACAATGATAACCGGCACCCATTCCCCCTCGTCCCCCACGCCGACCGGCGGATTCTTCAACCCAGGCGCCCAGAGCGGCATGTTGGCAAACGGCGATTTCGCCAACAGCCCGGATGTCGATCGCTTTATCGGCAAAATGGCGCAGCAGTACGGTTTCGACCGTCAGCAACTGCACACTATTCTGGGCCAGGCGCAACGGCTGGACTGGGTAATTCGGCTGATGGACAAACAGGCGCCGGCGCCGTCTGCAGCGGTGCCGTCCAACATTCCCAACGGCGCCTGGCTGCGTTACCGCAAACAGTTCATCACCCCGGATAATCTGCAGAACGGCGTCGCCTTCTGGAATCAATACGCCGATGCGCTGGAGCGCGCGCGGCAAATCTACGGTGTGCCGCCGGAGATCATTGTCGGCATCATCGGGGTGGAAACCCGCTGGGGCCGGGTGATGGGCAAAACCCGCATTCTGGACGCACTGGCGACACTGGCCTTCGCCTACCCGCGTCGTGCGGAGTATTTCCAAAGCGAACTGGAATACTTCCTGTTGATGGCGCGGGAAGACGGGTTTGACCCGCTATCGCTGCGTGGCTCGTTTGCCGGTGCGATGGGCTATGGCCAGTTTATGCCATCGGCCTTCAAAAAATACGCGGTGGATTTCAACGGCGACGGCGTCCCTAACCTGTGGGATCCGGTGGATGCCATCGGCAGCGTCGCCAACTACTTCAAATCAAACGGCTGGCAGCCGAACGAACAGATAGCGGTGCCTGCCAGCGGCCAGACCTTCTCACTGGATACCGGCTTCAAAACCCGCTACTCCCTGTCGACGCTGGCAGCAGCCGGGCTACGCCCCACCGCATCGCTGGGCGGCTATCAGGAAGCCAGCCTGCTGCGCCTTGATATGGGCAGTTACTACCAGTTCTGGTACGGCCTGCCGAACTTCTACGCGATTACCCGTTACAACCACAGCGTGCACTACGCGATGGCGGTATGGCAGTTAGGGGAAGAAGTCAGGAAAGCACGGCAGGGGTATTAAACCTGAGTTCAACTGCTGACAAACCCTTTAAGTACAGGGTGAACGGGTTTTCCGGCGTCAAAAACTGTGCTGAGGTGGGCGACTTCGCCGGGTGAGCCGCATGGACGCGGCGAAAGCCCGTGCCGCTCCGGGAGAGCGTCACGGGCGGCCCGAACAGCGAAGGCGAACGCCGAAGGAACCGCGAAGCGGCATAGTTTAGCCCTCAAGCCAGTGGTCAAGGAGAGGCGGCGTTTGAGCCTCTCCTTGTCGTGCGTGCGATGAAATGGCAAAGAAACTACACCGTTTATCCCGCACGAAACCATTCACTACCCAGACAGACTTCACCATACTAAACAACATGACCAGTTGGGTTGGCAACCCGGTTCTATCTGTACGATAAAAAGCCTCATACATCGTCTCATCCGCTGTGTTTTGCTGCATATTCTGCGCTGTTCACCCACTGGTGATCCTGCTCCCAGCTAAAGCGCCACTGGCGCACCGGCCCGGCCATCACGTTGAGGTAATAACTGTCGTAGCCCGCCAGCGTCGCTACCGGGTGGTAGCCACGCGGCACCATCACCACATCCCGGTCGTACACCGCCATGCACTCGTCCAGCGAGCGATCCTCGGTATACACCCGTTGCAGGCAGAACCCCTGCGGCGGATTGAGCCGGTGGTAATAGGTTTCCTCCAGATAGGTTTCCTGCGGCGGGTTATCGGCATCGTGCTTGTGGCTGGGGTAAGAACTGGTGCAGCCCTCGTCGGTGTAAACCTCTACCACCAGCAGGCTGTCCGCCGCCTTGTCTTCCGGCAGGATATTGTGCACGAAACGACGGTTATGCCCGATGCCCCGCGCTTCGGCGTCGATATCCTGTGGCGCGATCAAGCGGGTAGGATAGTTCCCGGCGCCCGGCGCGGCACAGACCGCCAGTTCCAGCGGCGTCTCAGCGCGGATGCTCACCGCTTCACCCGGCGTGACGTACACCGCCCAGGGTTTCTTGCGCTCGAACGGATTCATGCGATCGCCGATATGCTCAAACCGCACCTGTGGCGTCGTTACCGTCGCCCGGCCGCCCACCAACACCAGACAGCGCTCCTCGGCCACCACCGGCAGCGCTAGCGTCGCGCCGGTCGATAATTGGTAAACTTCAAACCCGACATGACGCCAGCCGGCGCGCGCCGGGGTAATCTGCTGGATGCGGCCCTGCGCATCCGGCGCGTGATAACGGGACAGCAATTCAGACATCGCCTACCTCCTGAAACATGCGTCTACGGCTCAGATCAGACCCGCATCACGGGCAAATCGCTGCAAATTATTGAACCCCAGCGTAGCGTAAGTCAGTGGGTGTGCCACTGCCGGGTCCTGTTCAGCTTCCACCACCAGCCAGCCCTGATAATCCTGCGCTTTTAGCAGTTGGAACAGCGACGGGTAATCGACACAGCCGTCACCCGGCACGGTGAACACCCCACTGAGTACCGCATCCAGAAAACTGGTTTTGCGGTTTTTCACGTCTTTGAGCACCTCGGGGCGGATATCTTTGCAGTGCACATGGTTGATGCGGCTTGCCCAGCGTTGCGCCACCGCCAGCGGGTCAGCACCGGCAAAGGTGAGATGACCGGTATCCAGCAACAATCCGACCTCCGGCCCGGTATGGGTCATCAGTTGGTCTACATCGTCGGCGGTTTCAATCACCGTGCCCATATGGTGGTGATAGGCGATTTGCACCCCCTGCTGCTGGGTATAACGGGCGAATTCGCTGAGCTTCTCGCCGTATTCCTGCCAGCGCGCCGCCGGGAAACGCGGCCGTAAATGCACCGGCGTGCGCTGCTCGCCATGCACCGCGCCGGTCACTTCGGCGAACACCAGTACGGTAGCGCCTAATTCCCGCAGCAGGTTGAGGTGGTCCTGCACCGCGGCGACTTCCTCTTTGACCGAACGGGTCAGCAACTGGCCGGAATACCAGCCGGAGACCAAACGCAGCCCATGCTGTTGCAGAATCGGCCCCAGCACGCTGGACTGGCGCGGAAACTTGTTGCCCAGTTCAAACCCGGCGAAGCCGGCCTGACGCCCTTCGCTCAGGCAGGTTTCCAGCGGGGTTCCCGCCCCCAGCGATGGCAGATCGTCGTTAGTCCAGGTCAGCGGATTGATACCCAGTTGAACGCTCATTTCGATTCCCTCTGCTCAGAATTAATGGAGTTAGCCACGCTGACGCCACAGGGCGATCAGCCGCAGGTAGTTGTCTTTAACGTCGGCAATCAGTTGCTGGTCGTCGATGTCACCACGCAGCCACTGTTGCGCCGGTTGGGCGAACAGCGTGCGCCCCACCGCGAAGCCTTTCACCACCGGTTGACCGGCGGCGGCGTTGAACCCCTGACGTAACGTCTCGATCGGCGCGTCCAACCCGAGGATCACCACACCACGGCAATAGGGGTCGCGCTCGGCCAGTAACTGTTCCAACCGTTGCCAGCCGTCGGCGGACAGCGGCGGCAGTTTCCACCAGTCCGGCCGGATGTCGAGGTTGTAAAAACGTTGGATCGCCCGCAGGTACAGCTCATCGCTGCGCGGCATATCGGCAGGGAGGATCACCTCCAACAGCAGCTCATGCCCGGACTGGCAACAAGCGCGATAAACCTCGCTCACCTGCCGCTCCTGCGCCAGTCGTAACGGGCTGTCGTCTTCCGGGTGGAAAAACACCAGACACTTCACCACCTGTTCCAACGGCCAGTTCACCAATTGCGAACCGATATTGCCGTGCTCCAGCACCAGCGGGCGCGAGCCCGGCAGTTCGATTGGGCGACCAATCCACCAGCCTTGCCCGGTAATGGTATTCAGCGCGTCCTGCCCGAAGGTGCCGTCGCATAATAGTCCGGCCTTGCCCGATGACATGCCATCACGCTGTAAACCGGCCTGCTGCGCCGCCTGCTGGCTGGCCTGGAGGATCAACTGTTTAAGTCGTGGAATACGGCTACGCTCAGCGCCGCAGGCCAGCGCCATTTCCTCCAGTTGGATACGGTGATCGAAGGCGATCACACACAGCTCTTCCCAGCGCCGACGGCGAGTGGTGACGCGGTGCAGGTGATTCAGCTCCCGATCCCGATCCGGGCGCGGCACCGTGTCGGCACGCGCCAGATAATTATCCAATTCGATACGGCTCGGCATCGCTGGGGCACAGCCGTGGCGTGATACCACCAGCGCACCACAGGCATTGGCGTAAGCACAGGCTTTTTCCCAACCCTCGCCGCTGAGATAACCACGCAGCAGGCCGGACATAAACGCATCACCCGCCCCCAACACGTTGAGCACCTCGACGCGCACGCCTTTGACGGTGATGCCCTCATCCAGCGACGCCGGAATGTCGCCGGTGAACACCGAACAACCCAGTGGGCCGCGCTTGCACACCAGTTCGGCGGCGGTGTGCGCCCGCACCTGCCGCAGCGCCTGTAGGGTGTCGGTGCTGCCGCCGGCGATATGAAATTCCTCTTCGGTGCCAACAATCAGGTCAAACAGGTTCAGCACCTGTTGCAACTGTGCCGTCACCGCCACCGACTCGATGAAACGGGTTTCGCCGTCGCCTAACGAGGTCAACCCCCACAGCACCGGCCGGTAATCGATATCCAGCACCGTTTTCACGCCGTGACGACGGGCGTAGCGCAACGCGGTCAGCACCGCCTCGCGGGTGTTCGGGTGTGACAAATGAGTACCGGTGATCGCCAGACAACGCGATGAAGCGATGTATTCCTCGCTGACGTCTTCCGGCGTGATGGCCATATCGGCGCAGTTATCGCGGTAGAAGATCAGCGGAAAGGTTTCCCGATCCTTGATGCCGAGCAGCACCAGCGCGGTCAGCCGTGTCGGGTCAGTGATCAGGTGGCTGGTGTCGCAGCCGACCTGCTGCAACTCTTCACGCAGAAAGCGCCCCATGTGCTCGTCGCCGACCCGCGCCAGCATGGAGGAGCGCAGCCCCTGCCGGGCGGTGCCGTAGGCCACGTTGCCGGAAGAACCGCCCAGATATTTGGCGAAGCTGCCCATGTCTTCCAGGCGCGACCCGATCTGTTGACCGTACAGGTCCACCGCTACCCGCCCCATGCAAATCACGTCAAACTGCTTTTGCGTAGTCATTACGTCCATTCCTGTCAGCCCAAAAGGGAAATCGACAACACGTCGGCCCGACCGTTATCCCACTTCGGTTATCCCGCTTCATGTACCGCCACCCAGCGCGCAGCCTGATGCGACAACACAATCGCGTCCAGCACCCGAGAAACCCGCCAGCCCTCTTCAAAATCAGGCCACAGCGGCAGGTCGGCGGCGATGCCGTTGATAAGATCGCGTACCTCGACGGTTTTCTGATCGTTAAAGCCGATGCCATGCCCGGCGCTGGCACAAAACGCGGCGTATTCCGGGTGCTGCGGCCCGATCAGCAAGGTTTGGAACCCCTGCCGGTTTGCCGGGTCGTCATGCCGATAGAGCTTCAGTTCCGCCATCCGCTCCTGGGTAAAACTGATGGCACCACGGGTGCCGGTGATGACATAACTCAGCCCCATTTTGCGCCCACAGGCCACCCGCGAGGCTTCGATCACCCCGCGTGCGCCGCTAGAGAAACGCACCATGGCATGGGCCTGATCCTCGTTTTCCACCGTCACCCGCTCGGCGGAACCGGCGCTAACCGGCCGCTGCGTGACCACCGTCTGCAGATCGCCGCATACCTCGGTAATGTCGCCCACCAGGTAGTGCGCCATATTGACGATGTGCGCCCCTACATCGCCCAGCGCACCCAGCCCGGCGGTGTGCCGGAAGCAGTGCCAGTCCGCCGGTTTATTCGGGTCGGCCAGATAGTCTTCGTTGTGGGTGCCGTAGAAGTGGGTCACGTCGCCGATTTCACCGCGGGCGATAATCTCTTTCGCCAGTTGCGCCGCCGGGTTCTTCATGTAGTTGAACCCCACCAGCGTTTTGACGCCGGCCTGGCGGGCGGCATCCGTCATCGTTCGCGCAGCGGCAGCGTTGAGCGCCAGCGGCTTTTCTGAATAGACGTGTTTACCGTGGCGAATTGCTTCCATCGCCATTTCCTGATGCAAAAAATTGGGGGCGCAGATATCCACCACGTCGATGGCCGGGTCGGCCACCAGTTCCTGCCAGTCACTGGTGAAGCGGGCAAAACCCAGTTCACGCGCGCGTTGCTGTGCCAGCTCCGGCGAGACTTCCGCCAACATCTCGCACACCCGTTGCCCTTTCAGCGCATACACCACCGGCGCCTGCGCATAAGCGATGGCGTGAGCGCGACCGATGTAGCCGGTGCCGATAAGACCGATTCGAACCTGTTTCATGTCTGTCGCTCCCGCTGTCAGAGTGCGCCGCGTCGGTTCTTGGCGTAGGTATCGAACGCCACCGCCAGCACGATGATGAGGCCGGTGATGATCTGCTGGTAATAGGCCGAGACATTCATCAGCACCAGCCCGTTAATCAGGATCCCCATGATGATGGAACCGATGACGGTACCGCTGATGCGCCCGTAACCGCCCATCAGCGAAGTGCCGCCGATCACCACCGAGGCGATCACCCGCAGTTCGAACGAAATACCCGCCACCGCTTCGGCGCTACCCAGCCGGGCGCTGAGAATAAACCCCGCCAGACCGGCCAGACAGCCAATCACCACATAGACGCTGACCAGTACCCGCTGCACGTTGACCCCGGCCAGTCGTGCCGCTTCGGTGTTGCCGCCGATGGCGTACACAAAACGCCCCCAGCGGGTTTTATGCAGCGCCAGCCAGCCTAACAGCGCCACCAGCGCAAAGATCCAAATCGGGATAGAGACGCCGAGCAGTTCGCCGCGTCCCCACCAGCGGTAGCCGGGGTCAAACCCGGCGATGGGCGCGCCGTCGTTAACAACCAGCGTCAGACCGCGCCAGATGGTCATGCCGCCCAGCGTGACGATGAACGGCGACAGCCGCAGACGGGTGACGCCTAGCCCGTGCAGAAAGCCGATCGCGGTGCCCATCATCAGGCAGATGCCCAACCCCACCAGCCAGCTCATGCCGCCCCAGGCCTGCGCATCGACGGTGGTGAAGTTATCGCCTTTGATAACGTAAGCGGCGGTCATGGCGCACACCGCCAGAATCGACCCGACCGACAGATCGATACCGGCGGTCAGGATCACGAAGGTCATCCCCACCGCCATGATGCCGTAGATAGACACCTCGGTGAGGATGTTGGTGATGTTGCGCTCGGTCAGGAAGTTGCTGTTCTGCGACTGAAAAAAGATCAGCAGCAGGATCATGAAAATGAACACCCCGAAACGCTCAAAGAAGGCGATCGGGTCAATGCGTCCCCGGCCGTTAGCCGGCGTCGGCAGTTTGGTACGGGATAAGGGTTGCTGCATGCTCATAGACTCTCCGTTATGCGGCCTGTGGTGCGTCATGGCAGATGGCCATCAGGGTCATCAGCCGCTCTTCCGTGGCGTCATCGCCGTGCAGTTCGCCGGTCATCCGGCCTTCGCTGAGCGTGATGATGCGATCGGAAATCGCCATCACCTCCGGCAAATCGGAGGAAATCACGATCACCGCCACACCGCGTTTCGCCATATCGAACAGCACCTGATGCACTTCGGACTTGGTGCCGACATCGATGCCGCGCGTCGGCTCATCGACGATCAGCACCCGGGGGTTGAGCGCCATACAGCGCGCCAGAATCACTTTCTGCTGGTTGCCGCCGGAGAGCTTGCGCACCTCCTGCTCACTGTCCACCATCTTGATGCGCAACGCCTGCCGGTAAGATTCGATCAGGTCGTCTTCACGGCGGGTATCCACGAAGTAGCGCCAGCGCAGCAGCGACGACAGGCTGGAGAGCGACAGGTTGTTGCGGATCGACAAGCCCAGCACCGCGCCCTCTTTTTTGCGATCTTCCGGCACCAGCGCGATGCCTTGATCGAGCGCATGCAGCGGATCGACCGGGTGATAAGGTTGGCCGTCGAGCCAGAACTCACCAGAGGTAAACGGGTCAGCGCCGAACAGACAGCGCGCCACCTCAGTACGACCGGCGCCCACCAGCCCGGCGATGCCGAGGATCTCGCCGGCGTGCACCTGAAAACCGATGTGGTCGAGCGCGATGCCGTGCGGGTCGAGCGGCGGTTTTTCCCGACACAACCCTTTCACCGCCAGCCGCACCGGCTTGTCCTGATGATGGGTTTCCGACGCCGGGCGGCGGGTGAACACCACATCGCGCCCGACCATCATGCGGATGATGCCCGCCACATCAATGTCGGACACATTGCCGGAGCCGGTGTAACGCCCGTCCTGCAATACCGTGAAGCGCTCGCACAGTTGGAACACTTCGTGCAACCGGTGGGTGACATAAATCACGCTGACGCCGCGTGCTTTCAGCTCACGTACCACCCGATGCAGGCTCGCTACTTCGCTGTCGCTCAGCGCGGCGGAGGGTTCATCCATCACGATCAACCGGGCGTTCAAGGTCAGCGCACGGGCGATTTCCACCATCTGCTGCTGCGCCACGCTCAGCCGCGCCACCTGGGTGGTCGGCGCTATGTTCAGTTGCAGGTACTCCAGTACCGTGCGGGCTTCCTGATTGACCGCCTGCGCATCGACAAACAGCCGATTACGTTGCAATTCGCGGCCAAGAAACAGGTTTTCCGCCACCGTCATATTGGGCAACAGATTGAATTCCTGATAGATGGTGACGATACCGCGGTTTTGCCGTGCTACCGGCGAGTCCTGTGGCGACAAGAGTTCGCCGTTGAAGCGGATATCGCCGCTGGTCTGGGGTTGCGCCCCGGCCAACGCTTTGAGCAAGGTGGACTTGCCGGCGCCGTTCTCGCCCAGCAGGGCGTGGATCTCGCCCGGCAGCACCGTCAACTGCACCTTGTTGAGCGCCCAGACACCGGAGAAATTCTTGGCCAGATCGGTAATCTTCAGTAAGGGTTCAGTCATGGGATAGCCCTCGTTGCGCACCCGCCGACGGGCCGGTGCGTGAGTGGAGTGTCCGCTTATTTACCCGCTTCGCCGATACGTTCCGCGTCGTTGAGGTTGTCTTTGGTGATCATGGTCGGCGGATAATCTACGCCGGTGATCGGCGCCTTGGTGCGGATATTGTTGGTCAGTTGCGTCATCGCCTGCGTGACCGCATAGCCGGGACGCTGATCGGCCGTCACCGACAGCCAACCGTCACGCACGCGAGCCAGCGCTTCCGGTACCGCATCAAACCCCGTGACCATCACGTCCCCCGGTTTCAGCCCCTGGCTTTGCAGCGCTTCGATCGCCCCCAACGCCATGTCATCGTTAGCTGACAAAATCACCTGTGGGCGTTTGGGCAATGACGGCAGCACGCTTTCCACAATGCGCATCCCTTCGGAACGCATCCAGTTGCCGGTCTGATCCGCCACCAGACGGTACTTGCTGCCGCCCGCTTTCAGGCTGTCGCGGATGCCCTGAGTGCGTTCAATATTGGATGAGGAACCCGGCTGCCCGGTCAGCAGCACGATATCGGCGCCGTTCGGAAAGCGCGCTTTGACGAAATCGGCAATCGCCTGCCCGCCTTTGTAGTTATTCGCACCGAAATGCGGCACGTTCTTGTCGGTTTTCACCGAACGGTCCAGCGTCACCACTGGCAGTTTGGCGTCCTGAATCTCCGTTACCGCGCCCGACACTGCGTTGACATCATTCGGTGACACCACAAAACCCTGGGCGCCGCGAGTGATGGCGTTCTCCAGATCCGCCACCTGTTTCGGGGAACTACCCTGGCTGTCCAACACCTGCAGGTTAACGCCCAATTCTTTAGCGGCCTTGACCGCGGTGCGTTGCATGTGGACTTCAAAAGGCATCGCCAGGTTGGGGGTACTGAATACAATCTGTTCGTTCTGGGCCTGCACCAGACCGGACGACATCGTGAAGGCCATCGCGGCGGCCAGGATGGTTATCTTTTTCATGGTGTTGTCTCTGTATCAGTTAGTTGGGTGTAAAGGTAAGGTCATGTTGTTATTGATGTCGTGATGCCAGGGCCTGATGCCATGCCAGACCCTGTAGTTGTGTCATGTCGTTATGTCAGAGCGAAACCGCACGCCCTGTCGCCAGCGACTCCAGCGCTTTGTCGGCCAGATACAGCGCCCGCTCGCCGTCGATGCCGCTGCACTCAGGCTGGGTACGCCCGTGCAGCACCTCGACGAAATGACGCCATTCCGCCGCGTAGGCGTCGCGATAGCGTTGCAAGAAAAAGTGTTCCGGTTTGGCGGCAAGGCAACCGGCCTCGCCCCAGTGTTCAACCTGATTTTCACGGATATTGCCCGCGCTCAACACGCCACACTCGCCGTGCAGTTCCAGCCGCTGGTCGTAGCCGTAGCCGGAGCGGCGGCTGTTGACGATGGTCGCCATCGCACCGGAAGCGAATTTGAACACCACCAACGCGGTGTCGATATCACCGGCCACGCCGATGGCTGGATCCACCAGATTGCTGCCCTGCGCGAACACCGACACCGGTTCTTCCCCCATGATAAAACGCACCATGTCGAAATCGTGGATGGTCATGTCGCGGAACATGCCGCCGGACACACGCACATACTCCGCCGGCGGCGGCGCAGGGTCGCGGGAGATAATCATCAGCGATTCGGGTTTGCCGATGCATCCTTCGCTCGCCAGCGTTTTCACCCGGCGAAACTGCGGGTCGTAGCGACGGTTAAACCCGACGAACAGCGGCACCTGCTGCTGCTCCACCACGTTCAGGCAGTCGCGTACCCGGGCGATATCCAGATGCACCGGTTTTTCGCAGAAGATGGCTTTGCCGTGGCGGGCGGCCAGTTCGATCAGATCCGCGTGGGTGTCGGTGGCTGAGGCGATCAACACCGCATGTACCGCCGGGTCGGCCATCGCCTCGTCGATCGTTTGCAGACGAGCCTGATATTTATCGGACAGCGCTTGAGCGTTGATCGGGTTGGGATCGACCACGGAATACAGGCAAGTGTCATGATGTCCGACGATATTCACGGCATGGACCTGGCCAATGCGGCCGGCGCCCAGTAAAGCAATGTTAAACATGGCTGCTCCCTCGATACGCTGACGTATCTCTGATGGGTTGTAGGGGTTCAGAGTCTGTTTAGAGTAAAGACAATAAAACGTTTATTTCAATTTCAGTAAAACTGGAAATTATATTTTTGCGCGCCAGGTAACATTTTGGTGACATATAAGCAAAATAGTGTTAGCACAATCACGAAACCGCCGCCGGTACACCATTGCGTTGCATGACAGGAAAAATATGAATACAGGAATAGGGTTAGCGCCAAAAAGCGGGAAAAATCAGGGAGTCGTGCCCCTGGCTGTCGTCGTGTTAAAACGGAAGAACCGAACCCACCAAGGTATTCACGTCAGAGATAGCATGAAAAAATAAATGGAATAAATATTTCGATTAATACCCTAACCTCACAAAAAAACCATCATGTGCATCCCCGACATCACTTCCATAGAGAAATATCTCCGCCCCTAAAAATTTGAGGCAGGTTTTACGTTTACTAAAAATGGATCGCCGGAGCTGCTATAAATCAAAATCTGCACTATTACTTTCTTATCAACGCCAAAACATTTATTCGTCATGCGACACATTGCAAACCTGCCGCCCTGCTTGAACCTCAAATTCGTTAGGGCGTAAATGTCACTGTTATATTTCCGGTATAGGGGATGGCGATGTTTGGATTATCAAAAATGCTAAATATAGAAGGAAGAAAGATTTCAGCGTCAAAGGTCAGTACGCTGGAATATGACATGAGCGCGATTAAGCAAAACATCCCTTATATCGAGTTTCTACCCAATGGCACTATTCTTTATGCCAACGCCATGTTTCTTGACTTCATGGGGTACTCCCTAGCGCAACTGCAGGGAGAACACCATCGTTTATTTTGCGATCCACATTATGTTGTTTCGGAGGCATATCGCTCTTTTTGGCAACGCTTAGCAAATGGCGAATCATTTTCAGGCGTATTTGAACGCTATAATAGCCAGCAAGACCAAGTCTTTCTGAAAGCCACCTATTTCCCGGTCAAAAACCGTAACGGTGAAGTCGTCAAAATCATTAAGTTGGCGGCCGATGTCACCCAAAACCATCAACGCTTGCAGGACAAAGAATCAATATTGTCTGCATTACACCGGTCATTAGCCGTGATCGAATTTACCCCGGAGGGAGAAATTATTTGGGCTAACGATAATTTTCTGAAAACGATGGGGTATAGCCTAGAAGACATTCAGGGCCAGCACCATCGGATATTCTGTTACGACACGTTTTATCGAGAAAACCCGCATTTCTGGGAAAAACTCAAAAATAGCGAGTCTTTTGTCGGCCGTTTTGAGCGTAAAACGTCGCAAGGAGAACGGGTTTGGCTGGAAGCCAGCTATAACCCGATCGTTGATAGCAACGGCCATGTATACAAAATAATCAAATTTGCCTCCGATATTACAACCCGTGTCGAGAATGCTAAACGCATTGCCGATATCGCCGTAACGACCTCAGAGCAGACGTCGCAAATTGCCTATAACGCAAATGATGTTCTCAATGAAACCGTTCGGAATTCGGAACGGGTCATCGTGTTGGTAAAACAGGCCTCAGATATCGGCACCCGGTTACATGAACATGCTAAAAACATCCGTGACATGATCGGCACGATCGATGCTATCGCTGCGCAAACCAACCTTCTGGCGCTCAATGCCGCAATAGAGGCTGCACGCGCAGGCGAATCGGGCCGCGGTTTTTCCGTCGTTGCACAAGAAGTACGCAAACTGGCGACCTCAACCTCAACGGCGACACAACAAATCACCCATATGGTTGAAGATAATTCCCAGTTAATTGAACAGATATATCAACAAATGGAGCAAATTAATCAGTTCCTCAGTAATGAACAGGAAAAAATACACGACTTAGCGCGCGGTTTTAGCGAAATAAATAGAGGTGTATCGGCATTTGTTGACGTTATTCATCGATTAAACATATAGCTCAGATACCATTCCGGTGATTTATTTCATCGGCAGATCACGAATAACCACCTTATTATTTTTTATCACAGCAAATAAAAATGGGGTGGTTATTAAAAACATCAGGCCCGGCAGCTATAGATGCCGGGGATTTCAACCAACGCTCAGAGATTCAAATGTTCATACCCAGTATATGAAGAAGGCTCTGCTGTGAAGCCGTTTGTAATTTAGTATCCTTGATATAACCGAAGCCCAGATTTTCATAAAATTTACGGGCACGAGCATTGCCCTCAAGAACCTCTAACCACAAAAACCCTTCACCGCGTTGCTGGGCAAGACTGACAATATATTCAAACAGTTGTTTTCCATAATGTTGACCTGTAGCACTTGAAGCCAGATATAACTTGTTCAGTAGTACGCCCGACATTTCCGTATCAGGAATTTTATCTGCCCATGTCACTTTGGCAAAACCCACTGGGTGATCGGTTTCTGCCAGATACCAGCACACATTGGGATCTGTCAGGTTTGACGCCAATATCGGGGTTGAGTATTCGCGCTCCAGATAATCATTCATTTCAGAATGCGATACCCACAGATGCTTGAAGTGAGTGCTATAGATTTCAAAGCCTAGTTTATGAAGTAACACTGAATCCGCTAAATGAGCCTTCCGTATATTCAATGCCATCTGGCAATCCTTACGTGTTAAACCAGATGCATAGTGTAACCTGTTAGATAAACGCTACATGATGCTCATTTTACAATCTGTTATTTTTCAATCGAAAAGATCATGGTTACTGAGCAGGTATGGCAGCAGATAAATGACCACTCTCTCCCTGACGAGGCGCTCGTTCCATTATCTGTCTCAATTAGCGCTGTTGGCATAATACGCTTGGTGAGTTAATAGCCTGATTAAGGTAGGTTCTCAATCCATCTCCCATTATTTCCATTAAGGATCAGCTATGGATTACAACATTCAGCGTCTGGATCAACGCCATGTAGTTGGGTTCCGTCTGGTAGGGCCGTGGGAACAAACCGTGCCGCAAGGGTTTGAACAACTGATGAAATGGGTGGATAAGCACGCAGTACAGCCACTGGAATGGATTGCGGTTTATTACGGCAATCCACAAGAGACATCACCGGAAAAACTGACGGCGGATACCGTGGTAAGCGTATCTGCTGATTTTCGCCTGCCTGCCGATAGCGAAGAGGTAATGGCACTGGAGATCACCGCAGGTCGGTACGCGATTGCCCACGCGCGCGTATCCAACGATGACTTCGGCGCGTCATGGCAGGCCTTTTTCGCCTCATTGCTCGTCGATGGAAACACGATCGACCCGGCGCGCGCTTGTTTCGAGGTGTATCTCAACGACGGCTACCGCGACGGCTACTGGGATATCGACATGCATATCCCAGTTCAGTGACACACCGTATTGATAGCGAAATGAAGTCATAACGATGATGAGCATCTGCTCCCGCAACAAAATCATCGCGGGGGCAGATGCCGCTAAAAATGCCGTCTGAAAGGTTTATCCGTCGTCAGCCCTAATACTGCCGTGCCTTCGCGCGCTGCCATTGCACTTCGCGTGCTGCGGCCTCAATCGCCGGGTTGTCCGCGACCTGCGCGGTACCGGTGTTCCACCAGGCGTCATAGCCATGGGTCATGGTTTTCGGCAGCACCTTGATGTCCAGCAGGCAAGGGCCGGAGTGTGCTTGCGCCTCACGCAACGCTTGTAGCAGCGACGTTTCGTCCCGCACCGTCCACGCCCGACAACCGTAGCTTTCGGCGTTACGGGCGAAGTCTACCGTCACCAGCGGGCCGGTCAATTTGCCGTTGACCGGGTCGCGCCGCCGGTTCTCGGTACAGAAACTGCCCATACCCTGACTCATCTGCAAATTGTTGATACAACCAAACCCAGCGTTGTCGAACAACAGCACGGTGATCTTAATCTCTTCCTGCACCGCAGTTTGCAGCTCGCTGTGCAGCATCAGGTAAGAACCATCGCCCACCATCGCATACACCGGCTGTCGCGGCGCCGCCAGCCGCGCGCCCACCGCCGCCGCGATCTCATAGCCCATGCAGGAATAACCGTACTCCAGATGGTAGCTGTCGGGCGTTTTCACCTGCCACAGCCGTTGCAGGTCGCCGGGCAGCGACCCTGCGGCGCCCACCACGATAGCGCTCTCCTCCACCGCATCGTTGAGCAGCCCCAGCACCCGGGTTTGCGTCAATCGGGTGCCCAGCGCTTCGCGGTATTCCGCTAGCTGTGCGTCCAGATGCCCGGCGATTTCCAGCGCCTGCCCGTCGCCGTCGCTCCGCTCGAACAGCCGCTGACGTTCCCGTTGCCAATCGAGGCTCGCCTGCGCAATTTCATCGTTCCAACCGCTGCGATAACCCCGCGCCTCCAGCATCTGCGTCAGTTGCGTCAGCCCCTCGCGGGCATCGGCGATCAGCGCGGCGGCATCCAGTTTGAATGCGTCGAACTCCGCCACGTTGAGCAACAAAAATTCGACCTGGGGATGGGCAAACAGCGATTTGGAGGCGGTGGTGAAGTCGGTCAGACGGGTGCCGACGCCAATCACCAGATCCGCCTGCGCCGCCAGCCGATTGGCAGCCTGCCCGCCGGTCACGCCAATGCCGCCCATGTTCAGCGGGTGCGATGAGACCACCGCGCCCTTGCCCGCCTGGGTTTCGCCAAACGGCAGGTTGAAGCGCTCGGCAAACTGGCGGAAAACCTCGTGCGCGCCGGCATAACGCACCCCGCCGCCGCAAATCAGCAGCGGGCGGCGTTTGCGCGCCAGCAATGCCGTCGCCTGTGCCAGCCGGGTAGCATCCGGTGGACGGCGCTCCAGATGGTGCACCCGCCGCTGAAAGAACGACAGCGGGTAATCCCAAGCTTCCGCTTGTACGTCCTGCGGCAGGCACAGCGTCACCGTGCCGGTATCCGCCGGGTCGGTCAGCACCCGCATGGCATTGATCAGCGCGCTCATCAGCTGTTCCGGGCGGCTGATGCGATCCCAGTAGCGCGACACCGGGCGCAGGCAATCGTTGGTGCTGACGGTGGCGTCATGATATTGCTCGATCTGCTGCAATACCGGGTCAGGCTGACGGCTGGCGAACACCTCTCCCGGCAGCAGCAACAGCGGAATACGATTAGCTGTGGCGGTGGCCGCCGCCGTCACCAGATTGGCGGAACCCGGCCCTACCGAGGTGGTTACGGCGTACACACGCCGCCGCCGGTGTTGCTTGGCAAACCCCACGGCGATGTGCGCCATGCCTTGCTCATTACAGCCCTGATGCACCCGCAAGTGCCCGGCATCCTGCTCCAACGCCTGTCCGATACCGAGTACGTTACCGTGCCCGAAAATCGTCATCACCCCGGCGAACAGCGGCGTCTCCTCACCGTCAACGCTGAGATACTGCTGATTGAGAAACCGGATCAGCGCCTGCGCCATGGTCATTTTCAACGTGTCCATTGTCTGCTCCCGCAAGTCAGGTGGAATTACTCCAGCGTGGGCATCACGAAGCTGCTGGCGTGCTGTTCCAGCCGCACACTGGCCGGCCAACGACTGGTAACGGTTTTCATGCGGGTATAGAAACGCACGCCGTCGTTACCGTGTACGTTGAGCGGGCCAAAAATAGAACGTTTCCAACCGCCAAAGCTGTGGAACGCCATCGGCACCGGGATCGGTACGTTAATCCCTACCATACCCGCCAGCACCTCTTCGCTGAACTGGCGGGCGGTTTCGCCGTCGCGGGTGAAAATTGCCGCGCCGTTGCCGTATTCGTGCTGGTTGATCAGGGTCAGCGCGGTCTGATAGTCCGGCACCCGCACCACCGACAGCACCGGGCCGAAAATTTCTTCCTGATAAATACGCATCTCCGGCGTCACCTTGTCGAACAGCGTCGGGCCGACGAAATAGCCTTGCTCATGCCCCGGCACGCGAAGCCCGCGGCCGTCGACGCGCAACGTCGCGCCCTGATCGACGCCGCTTTGAATATAACCGGTAATCTTGTCGCGATGTGGGCCTGAAATCACCGGCCCCATGTCGTTTTCTTTGCCTTCCACCAGGCCGGGGCCGACGCGCATCGCGGCAATCTGCTGCGCCAGCTTGCCGCACAGCGCCTCAGCGGCGTCATCCCCCACCGCCACCACCACCGACAACGCCATACAGCGCTCGCCCGCCGCACCATAGGCCGCGCCGAGAATCGCGTTGGCCGCCATCTCCATGTCGGCATCCGGCATCAAAATGCAGTGATTTTTAGCACCGCCCAGCGCCTGACAACGCTTGCCATGCGCCGATGCGGTGCGGTAGATGTACTCCGCCACCGGCGTCGAGCCGACGAAGCTCACCGCTTGCACGCGCGGGTCGGTCAGTAGCACGTCCACCGCTTCCTTGTCGCCCTGCACCACATTAAACACGCCGTCCGGCAACCCGGCGTCTTTCAGCAATTGCGCCAGCAACAGCGACAGCGACGGATCCTTTTCCGATGGTTTGAGCACGAAGGTGTTGCCGGTCGCCAGCGCGATCGGGAACATCCACATCGGCACCATCGCCGGGAAATTGAACGGGGTGATCCCCACGCACACGCCTAACGGCTGCATCAGCGAATGGCTGTCTACGCCGGAGCCGACATTGGCGGAATGCTCGCCCTTTTGCAGATGGGGAATACCACAAGCAAACTCCACCACTTCCAGGCCGCGGGTCAATTCGCCCACCGCATCGGAGTAAACCTTGCCGTGCTCCTCGGAAATTTGTCGCGCCAGCCGGTCCGTGTTCTCTTCCAGCAGCGCCTTAAAACGGAACAGGATACGGGCGCGCCGCAGCGGCGACTGTTTCGCCCAGTCGGGAAACGCGGCCACCGCCGCGCTGATAGCTTGTTTCACGTCGTCGGCGCGGCTCAGCGCCACCTGACGCACCGGTTCGCCGGTAGCCGGGTTGAATACCGGCGCGACGCGCGCGCTGTGACTGGCGGCGACCTCGCCGTGAATAAAATTGGATACGGTTTCCATGATTACACCTCTGCTGGGGTTTAGGGTGACAGATGGCTGATACCGATTTACTGTATATGAAATAAAAATTTCATTTTAATAGAAAATAAAACAAACGCTGATTATTGTGATCCAGCATAGGTTTTTCAGTAAACCTTAAGTAAACGTTGGAATATTGGAGTTCCCGCACCCTCTGGTAGGTCATAAGGTTGAAAAAAAACTGAATTATTTGTTCTATTTTCTACCGCAAGGGCAATAAATCGGTTTGAAATGACGGTTCGACTCACTAGAATCGGATCCAGAATATCCCGCCCAATGACGGAGAACACCACGATGGCCATGGCGACCAGCCTGAGAGAATTACAGGAGCAGATCCGCACGCGGTATGACACCCTGAGTAAGCGTTTGCAGCAGGTGGCGCGCTACGTGCTGGATAATACCAACAGCGTGGCGTTCGATACCGTGGCGGTGATCGCCGAGCAGGCGGATGTCCCGCCCTCCACGCTGATCCGTTTCGCCAACGCTTTCGATTTCAGCGGCTTCAACGAAATGAAACAGCTGTTCCGCATGAATCTGGTGGAGGAAACCGCCAGCTATACCGACCGGGCACGGCTGTTTCGCGAGTTGGAAGACACCGTACCGGAACGCCCGCAGGACATTCTGCACGAGTTTGCCCGCTCCAACGCGCAGGCGATGCAGCAACTGGCGGCACGCACCCGGCCGGAAGAACTGGAAAAAGCGGTCGAACTGCTGGCGCAAGCTGAGACCATCTACATTGTCGGGCTGCGACGTTCATTCAGCGTCGCCGCCTACCTGGCCTATGCGCTGAGCCATCTGGAGAGCCGTCCGGTACTGGTGAACGGGCTGGGCGGCATGTTCCGCGAGCAGTTGTGCCGGGTCAGCGCCAAAGACATTGTCGTGTCGATAAGCTTTTCTCCCTACGCACAGGAAACGGTGATGGTGAGCGAGATGGCGGCCCATGCGGGCGCCAGTCAGATAGTCATTACCGACAGCCAGCTCAGCCCGCTGGCCACCCTCAGCGAGGTGTGCTTTGTGGTGAAAGAAGCACAGGTGGATGCTTTCCGCTCCCAATCCGCCACCTTGTGTCTGGTGCAATCGCTGATGGTGTCGCTAGCCTACCGCCAGGGCAACAGCCAGCGACAGCGCGATGAGGGGCAAAAAAGCGCCTGACCGGTTGATATTCCCCCGCTCAGGCGTATGGATAAGGCTGTCACCACCATGTCGGGCGCGTACCCGGCACCGGTTTTCCCGCCATCATACCGTTGCCGGCGTGATCGTTCCCGATTATCCCCGCGAATCGACGTTTTCCAGCGACGGCGTTGCACCGACACGGCAGGCGGAGAGATAGCCAACCGCTGCCATACCGAAAACCAACCAGGGGATCAACGCCACTGAACCGGACGAAGAGCCGCTCAGAATATCCAGATTGCGAGTCACCATGATCAGCGCCGCCAGCATCGCTACCGAGGAGATCGCCGGCGCCCACAACCGGCTCCAGGCGGAGACCGGTAACTGAACCTCCCGCTGGAAGAATCGAATCACCGCCAGCGATACGCCCACTTGCAGCAACAGGATCGCCATGGTCGCCATCGCCGACCCCAGCGCGAAGATGTGCATCATCGGGTCGAGATCGGCGGCCACCATCGCCAGCAGCAGCGCCGCCATCAATCCGGTTTGCACCAGGCTGGCGATATAGGGCGTCCCTTTGCCGCCGCGCACCCGCGCCAGTTTCGACCACAGAAAACCATCGCGGCTGATGCTGAACAGATAGCGGGAAATAGTGTTGTGGAACGCCTGCGTGGCGGCGAACAGGCTAGTGATCAGCAGCAGCGACATCACCTGTTCAGACCAGCCGCCCAACAACCGAGTCGCCACATCGAAGATAAAGCGTCCAGGGTTGTTCACCGCCTGTTCGCGCACCTGTTCGACGCCGTATACCTGCACCATCGCCCAACTGGTTACGGCGAAAAACAGCATGATCAGCACCACCGCCATCAAGGTGGCGCGCGGCACGGTTTTTGCCGGATCGCGGCACTCTTCGCCGTAAATCGCGGTGGATTCGAAACCGATAAAAGCGGCGATGCTGAACACCAGCGCAATGCCGATGCTGCCCTGATAGATCACCGTCGGTGTGAACGCGGTTAGCGTCAGCGGCGTCGTACCGTGCGACCAGACCACCGCCGCATCGGTCAGCAACACGATGCCGACCTCCATCAGCATCAGAATACCCAGCACCCGCCCACCGATCTCCACACTCTCAATCCCCAGCAGGCACACCACCAGCAGCATCACCAGGCTGTACAGCCACCACGGCAGATCCACGCCAAAGTGCTCGTGCAGATACATACTGCTGAAGAAACCAAACATCGCCACCACCGCGATCTGGATGGCGAAATAGGCCAGCAGCGCCACCGCCAGCGCGCTGATGCCGGTACGCCGTCCCAGCCCCAGCGTGATATAGCTGTAAAACGCGCCGGCATTGGTGACATAGCGGCTCATGGCGATATAGCCGAAGGAAAACACCAGCAGGATCGCGCCGGCCATGATGTAGACCGCCGGAATGCCCGCACCATTGCCGGCGGAGATCGCTACCGGCAGTCCGCCGACCACTCCGGTCAGCGGAGAGGCGGCGGCTACCACGAAAAACACCAGCGACCACAACCCCAGACTGTTCTTTTTCAACTGACTGCTATTCATCCTGTACCCCCGTACCCACAACCCATCCGATAGCCCGTGCCATCGTGCAAACCGTGCGCAGACAACGCGCGCCAGCCATCCCTCGTCTATCGGGCCGGCGTAAGACGGACAGCGCACGGCAACACGAGGCCCCTTCGATAACCCGCGGCAACCGCCGCCGTTACAGGCAGGCGCGATACAGCATGTCGATATCATCACGGGTGGCGGCACGGGGGTTCTGCGCCAGGCTCACCCCCATGGTCTGCACGCAGTTATCCGCCATCCAGGGAATATCCTGTTCTTTCACGCCGAGATCCCGCAGCGTGAAGGTCAGCCCAATGTTGTGCAGCAAACGCCGCACCAGATCGATGCTGTGACAAGCCTGTTCCGTTTCGCCAAGACCGCTCGCTTCGCTGCTCATGGCGCGCGCCACCGCGGCAAAGCCGGGAATGTTGTCACGCCAGGAAAAACGCATCAGTTCCGGATACAGTGCCGCCAGCCCTTCGCCGTGGGTGATGTTGTACAACCCGCTCAGCGGGTGCTCCATCGCGTGCGGCAGGCCGCAGGCCGACAACCCGATGGACATGCCGCCCAGTGTGTTGGCCCAACACACCCGATCCCAGGCGTCGAGGTCGGTCACATCGCGACAAACGCGCGGCAGGAAGGTCGCCAACAATCCGATGGCGCGTTCGGTCATGATTTCCGTCATCGGCTGGCAAAAGTTGCCGACCCGCGCCTCGATGTTGTGGCTCAGCGCGTCAAAGCCGGTGGACGCCACCATGGCGGGCGACTGCGTCACCATCAATTCCGGATCGATAATCGACGTGCGGGCGAACAGCGCCGGCGTGAAGAATACCGGCTTGTCGTGGGTGTCCGGATTGGTGAACACCGCCACGCAGTTGCCCTCGCTGCCGGTGCCGGCGGTCGTGGTCATCAGCACCAGCGGTAACGCTCCGCCTTGCGGCTCCGGCTGCGCCAGATAGTCCAGGATCGAACCGCCGTTGCAGGCCATAAACGCGATACCTTTGGCGGCGTCCATCACGCTGCCGCCGCCGACGCCCAGCACCACATCGCACTGCTGTACGCGCGCCAACCGCGCGCCTTCATCCACCGTCGTGGTCAACGGGTTGGATTCGATCCGGTCGAACAGCGTCCAGCCGACGCCGCTTTGCGCCAGCCAGCCAGTCAGGCGATCGAGCAGGCCGGTTTTGCGGCAGCTGGTTTTTCCCGTCACCAGCAATACACGTTTCCCCAACGCCGCCACCTCTTGCCCGACGCGCTGCGCCTCCCC
Organism: Musicola keenii; assembly: GCF_014855505.1. NCBI lineage: Bacteria > Pseudomonadati > Pseudomonadota > Gammaproteobacteria > Enterobacterales > Pectobacteriaceae > Musicola > Musicola keenii. Next base: position 29,481 of record NZ_JAAWVW010000006.1, read on the forward strand.
GCGGCCAAAACACAGCCTGACCGGCTGTACGTAAGTAAATTTCATCGTCGTCATCCTCACGCCGTGGCGGAAAGTGTGGCGGTCTGCACCCGATCGACCACCGCCGCGACCGATGACTCAAAGGCACTGAGCGCGTACTCCAACTCGTCATCCGTAATGGTGAGTGGCGGCAGGAAGCGAAATACCGCCAGGTTATTGATGGTGAAATTCACCTGGATGCGCCACTGCTCCACCATCAGGCCGGCGATGGGCGCCGAGTAGAATTCCCCCATCTCGGCATGCAGCGCCGCCGGTAATGGACAGAACTCCATACCGATCATCAGCCCTTTGCCGCGGACTTCTTTGATGACACCAGGATAGCGCGCCTGGATTTCACGCAGGCGCTGCATCATCCGTTTGCCTTTACGCTGCGCCATCCCGCAGAGATCGTTTTCAACGATAAACTGCAACGCCCCCAGCGCCGCCGCCGCACTGAGCGTGTTTTCCTGGTAGGTGGCGGTGTGGTGATAACAGGTTTCGATGGTGCCGTAAGCGGCCTCATACAACGCTTCGGTGCACAGATAGCCGCCGAACGGCACCAGACCGCCGGACAGCCCCTTGGCGAACACGATGCAATCCGGCACCACGTCTTCATGTTCGCAGCACCAGAATTTGCCGGTGCGCGCCGCGCCGCACTGGATTTCGTCCAACACCAATAGCGTGTCGTAGCGATCGCACAGCGCGCGTACCGTTTTCAGATAACCGGCGGGCGGGACGATAATGCCGCCTTCTCCCTGAATCGGCTCGACCACAAACGCCTTGTATTTGCCGGTGGACAGCGCCGCTTCCAGCTCGGATACCGAGCCGTAGGCGACATGGTCGATATTGCCCAGGGTCGGCTGCTGGCCGAAGCGCCATTTATCCTTGCCGCCCAGCGATACCGCGCCGGACGTTTTGCCGTGAAACGCGCCGAGCGTCGCCAGCAGGTGCGTCTTGCCGGGTTTGTGGCGAGTGCCGAGCTTGACCAGTTTGATCATGCCTTCGATGGCTTCGGCGCCGCCGGTGGCGGTTCCCATCTTGGTCAGCTTGCCCTGCGGTGAAAGCAGCGCCATGTTGTGCGCCAGCGCGGCGGTGACGCTGTGGTAGGAAATCGCTCCCATCATGAACAGGCGGTTGTCGAAACACTTCTGCAAACAGGACCAAACAAACTCGTTGTTGTTGCCGACGGTCACTACGCCGACGGCACCAATCATGTCCAGGTGCTTGTCGCCATTGTCATCAATGAAGGAACAACCTTCCGCCCGCACAAAATATTTGGCATGCCCATCCAGCGAACGCATGCGGTTCAGGTGGGTCAGCTGCAACGCCCGGGTGGTGTCACCGTCCAGCGCAATCGCTTCGTCAATGGTGTAAAAACCCGGTACCACGTCTTTTGCCTGTGCCATAAACAACCTCACTCAAATAGGATTCAGGGGAAATGCGAACCATGTATCAACGGTGTCTGTGAGTTGTTTATAGCGGGAGGCGGCAGGGAGAAAATAGAATAAATCGGCACCGGGCAGGGTGCAGAACCGGCGTTATTTTGGTGCATTTTTGCACTAAAAAAAGGCGGCCGTTTCGACCCACCATCAAACGCTCGCCCTAGACCGGGAGATATTGAAAAGGCTCGGATAACAACCCGTTAGCGTGAACTGCCACTATGCGGCGGCATCAGCACTGCCGGATGCGATGTTGGTAACGTACCGCCTGCAGCCCGGCGAGATAACGTTTCGGCGAGCAGGACGCAAACTGTTTGAATTCACGAAGAAAATGGGACTGATCAGCGTAGCCGAGACGTTGGGCCAACTGCGCCAGACTCTCCACGTCGCCATGATTGAGCAGTGATAATGCACGCTGAAAACGAATGGTGCGGCAGAAGGCTTTCGGCGACATGCCGCAGTGGTCGTGAAACAAGCGGTGAATATAGCGGGCGGAATAAAGCGTCTTTCGCTCCAGATCCTCCACCCGGATCACGCCGTCGTGGGCCATGATCAGATCGATAATCTGCAACAGCAGCGGCGACGAGGCGCGGTTGGTCCAGTGGGCGAAATAATGCAGGAACAGCGTGATCTGCTCACTGAAATCTCGGCTGCGCACCAGCCGGGCCAGTAATCGCGCCGCACCGGGCGCCACATCCTGAAACGGGATCTCCTGACCGGCCAATTCTCCCGGCGACAGATCCAGAAACGCCGGCATCACACCCGGCATAAAGCGCACGCCGAAATAGCGCTCCCCCGGCAACAGCCGGGTGGCCTGGGCCGACACCGTGCTACCGCACACCCGGCCGCCCGGCTCGTCCTGATTGCAATGAAACAGCAGGTCGACACTGCCATCCGGCACCGCCAGCGTTACCGGCTGCTCACGCGCAACGGAAAAGCTGTAGAAATGGGCAATCGGCGAATTATCGAGATTCTTTTTCAGATACTCTTCAGCCGCATTGATAACGAACCAGGGCTGCAACGGCCGCACGCTTAACGACATTGAACAATGATGCATTTGCCCTTCTCCTTGCCGTGGTGACAATTCACCGTGATGGCAATTTTCCGTGGTAGTCATGACAACAGAGCAATTTTTACGCCAACGCCGGCATGCGGATAGCAATGCGGCCAGAGCGTGGTATAAAAACGGGGCGGCCCGCGTCATGGCGGGATAAATGCTGACCGGTTTGGCAAAAAAGTCCCCTTTTATCGCTCCATTGGCGGTCTTAAGTGGTACTCTTTCCGGGCCGGCGTCTTGTACGAATCAACGGCGGTAGCAGGTTGTAAAGTAGAAAGAATCCATAACGGAAAGAGTGATATGAGCAAAATTCGGGTTGGCGTGGTTTTTGGTGGTAAATCCTCTGAGCACGAAGTGTCACTGCAGTCCGCAAAAAATATTGTGGACGCGATTGATAAAACGCGGTTTGACGTCGTACTGCTGGGTATCGATAAACAAGGAACATGGCATCTCAACGATGCGTCCAATTATCTGCTCAACGCCAATAATCCGTCGCTGATCGCGCTCAACCGCTCCAGCCGCAATGTGGCGTTGGTGCCCGGCCAATCCCATAATCAGTTGATTGAAACCAGCAACGCCAGCGCCCTGTCACAGATTGACGTGATCTTCCCGATCGTACACGGCACGCTGGGCGAAGACGGTTCGCTGCAGGGGCTGCTGCGTATGGCCAATATTCCGTTTGTCGGCAGCAGCGTGCTCGGTTCTGCGGTCAGTATGGATAAAGATGTCACCAAACGCCTGCTGCGCGATGCCGGCCTGCGGGTCGCGCCGTTCGTCACGTTGACCCGCGCCAACCGCGAACGCCATCACTTCGCCGACATCACCGCCCACCTCGGGCTGCCGCTGTTCATCAAACCGGCCAACCAGGGTTCTTCCGTCGGCGTCAGCAAGGTACGCAACGAAGCGGAATTCCGGCAGGCCGTCGAGCTGGCCTTCAGCTACGATCACAAAGTGCTGGTGGAATCCGCCATCGTGGGCCGTGAAATCGAGTGCGCGGTGCTGGGCAACGATCACCCTGAAGCCAGTGTCTGCGGCGAAATCGTGGTGCATGACGAATTCTATTCCTACGATACCAAATACATCAGTGAAGACGGCGCGGCGGTGGCAATCCCCGCACCGATGTCGGACAGCACTCATCAGCGTATCCGCGAGATCGCCGTTCAGGCGTTTCAGGCGCTGGATTGTCAGGGAATGGCGCGGGTAGACGTGTTTCTGACCCCGCAGGAAGAAGTGATTGTCAACGAAGTGAATACGTTGCCGGGCTTCACCAACATCAGTATGTATCCCAAACTCTGGGAAGCCACCGGCATCGGTTATACCGCCCTGATTACCCGGCTGATTGAACTGGCTCAGGAGCGCCACGCGCAAGACAGCAACCTGCAAAGCTCCGTGCAACGCTAAATCCTGTCGGCCCCGAAACTGCCCGGGGCCGTTTCCCGCCAGGCTCAGAGTCGAGCCAGCGAAGTAAAGTTATCCGTCGTCATTGAGGGTTGAAAATCAATTACCTCATAGTCAGCTACCGCCTGGAACGGATCCCGCTTCAGGAAATCATCCAATTCCGCCCGCTCAATGCTTGTTGCCAGAATCACGCCCCCGGTACGCGGATTCTTGCGCCCGGAAGCGATGAATACGCCCTGCGCATATCCCTGTTTCAACCAGGTAACATGCGACTCCAGCAGATTCTCCACTTCATCTAGCGGCGCTTTGTATGTCAAACTAATAATATACATAGGCTTATCTCTATTTATCAGGGAGTTACCGGCCAGCTGCCGTTCTGCAGCACAACCCGGTAGCCATCAGGATCGCAGAAGGTTTTCCTCTGTCGTTCCCAGTAAGGATTGAATGACATCACGACGCGAAACCCGGCTCAGATCATGCGTTTGCAAACCTGCCGCCAGTCTTCGGGTTCAGGGATGTACAGCACCGACACGTCGTCCTCCGTCGGAGACGGCGTCACCGGGTGCGTATGGCAGCATAAACGCCAGATGCCAGGCCACCCCCTTGCGCCCCAGCATAGCACCGCTGAATCCATTATGTTGTGAAACATCCAGCCCGAATCCGCGCTAATACAGTCTTAGACTACGCGGCAAATCCGTGACGGGCCGGGCGATACGCTATATCGTCATTTATGAGCCCCGTGTATGCGAACGGTGCATCCCATCCTGTTGTTTCACTGTCGCGATCGGCATGACAAATTTACCACTCGCGGAAAATCCTGATTGCACACGCAGCACAAAATACTGTATTTTAATACAGTATTTTGTATGGAGATGGAACAATGTACGTAGAGCTGGTTTACGATAGAAGAAACGTGAGCGGATTACCTAACGCCGAAGCATTGATCCGGGCGGAATTGACCAAACGCATCCAGCGCACATTTCCGGATGCGGAAGTTAAAGTGAAGCCAATGCAAACCAACGCCATCAATTCCAATGCCAGCAAGCAGGATAAATCCGCTATCAACCGGATTATCGAAGAAATGTTCAATGAAGCCGACGAATGGCTGGTCAGCGACTGATCAGAAAAAACGCCCGACGCTTCTCCGCCAATGCTCTTTTGCATGTCTATACGCCGGGCGCATGCCACGGCGCGTTAATACTACGCGGCTCAACACATCACCGATGGTCAGGAACACTATCGATACTCAACCTTCGTGGTATTCGTCAGCGTCGATAACGTCTGAGCGGCGCCTTTGCCGTTGGTCATCAACACCCGACACACCACAGGATTAAAACGTACATCGTAACGACAGGTCGTGCGGGTGATACTGGTCTGCTCGCCGTTTTCCGTCACGCTCATGGTGGAGTCAAGGCGTTTCCCCGGCGCAGCATCATTACGCAGAGAAACCGACGTCACTTTGCCGCTCTCCGGCGAAGTAAAAGTCATATCGCTGGGGAAACCGTCATCATCGTACTGGTAGGTGGCGAATGGCGTCGTATGGCCGTTATAAAATACGTCGGTGATAAACCCTTTATCATCATGCCGGTAGATCAGACGCCCATCGACGGATTTTTCCAGCAGGCAGTCTTTCCCCAATTGGAACGCGGGCTTGCGATCATTGCGATCCACCAACAACTGCCCTTCGCGCACCAGGTCAAGATCCAGATTCATCGTCGGCTGGTAGCTTTTCAGCGTATCGACGCAACCGTTCTGATTCAGCGTGACGGCCACATACGCCACCACTTTCCCTTGTTCATCAGTCTGGGTCTGTGTGAAACGCTTTATTTTTCCCCGTAAGGCATCAAAACCGAAAATATTGGAAAAACCCGCCATCATCGGGCTGACCGGCTCAAGACGTTGTTTATCGTCACATCCGGCCACCGCCAACATAGCAGCAGTCAGCGCTATTGTGCGTTTATTCATATCCTTATCCAATGCTATCGATGTGAAGTAGATGCCAGTGTACGCCAATTCTCTGAGGGCAAAAAAGAAGATAAACAGACACGGCCACTGTTCGAAAACGGAGGGAAAGCGCTTCCGTAACGATGCTTCACTGCGGCGGGCAGATGCATGACGCCTAACCGATAAGCAGTCAGGCGGGAAAACGGGACGTTACGGGCGCCTCAATGCGATAAACCGCGACTCTCATCCGCTGGCGCAGCGTCACCATCGTGACGCGATGGAAACCCAGCGCGTGAAAACCGCTTTTCAGCAACACCTTGCCGGATGCCACATTCTGCGGCAGGTGACAGGCATAAATCCGCCGCACTCCCTGGGTGAAAGCAAACTGACACATCGCCCGGCAGGCTTGTGTGCCCAACCCTTGGTGCCAGTGCGCCGCCGTCAACCAATAGCCGATTTCCGGCTTATCGCCATCCATTGCACTCAACGCTATCACACCGATCAACTGCCGACTGTGCTGCAGGCAAATGGCGAAAGCCGCGCTTTGCCCCAGCGTCCAGCTGTCCTCCAGCCCGGTAATCCAGCGTTCAATCAATTCACGAGGGCACGGATACGGAATTTGCACCGTCATAGCGGCGATGCGCGGGTCACTATTGAGCAGTTGGGTCAACACGAGGGCATCCGTCAGACGCAACGGACGCAATTGCAGGTGTGTGGTGGTCAGCGAAGGTTGCTGCATGCCGAATCTCCTTTTAGACGCCCGACCCGGCCTGCAAGGCGAAGCGCACAGTATTAGGCTGCGCCCGCCGCTATGCGTGACGCAGCCTAAACCTCCCGCTTCCACGACGATCAGGAATACAAAATACCCTCCGCCTGATCGCATTCCTGCCGGGAGAACCCCGCATAAGACAATGCGTCAATCAGGGTTTTCCTATCTATGCCGGGATAAACGTCGTCATCCATAATAAAACTGCCCACTTCATCCGGCGCTAACTGAGGAAACTGCTGATGCAGCCCGATAGCGACATCGCGGGCAGCATAGCCCAGAACACGCAAAATCGATGCAATCTCCAGTGGCGACGTCTCCTCCTGATATACCGTATAAATCACATCCGCCAGTAAGCTGGGAGTAAGCACATTCACTTTAGAAACATCGTTATAGCGGCTGCCCAGCGACTGGATGATATGCTCAACGGCCTCGCTGGGCCCATAGCCCCGTTCGCGAATACGAGACAACACGGACACCATCTTCTCTTTCAGATCGATAAACATAATGCTGTTCCTTCGTCAAAATGGCGATCTCGCCCGTAAAGCGCGAAGGCATTCCTGAAATGTAAACCGACGTCCCTGTACATCGCGCCCGCATTGCAACTGCCCTACGGTTCTTTGAACCTGTACCTGACTCCAGATCCATCTGGGTGCCCGGGCAGCCCGCTCTTTGGTTCTGCCCGTCACTCATCACATTGTTCCATCAAGAGATACTCTCTCTTTATCAGCATAGGCGTCAGTCATTATCCTTCCACTGCGCCGATCCGATTTGCGATAAAAAATCCAGGTAACGTCGCCGTTAAAATTAACAATGTTATTACATTCAGCCATCATAACCCGCCATGGGCCGTCTGAGTGTGATGACCGGCAACAAACCCAGAGCGCGCGTGCGGTCTGTATCGATTTTCGCGATGTTAGGGCGGTTAATTTTAGGCGATGGCTGCTATCATGAATGAATTCCGGCCGATAACGGCCATGCCGCTCATGCCGTACCGAGACGTAGCCTGGTTGGATGTTCCGCAAACACACATTGAAACAACTCTTCCGGTCGTCATCGATAAATTTTGCCGCAGGACGGTGATAATACCCGCCCTTAACGGTCATTGTTCAGCAACATAAGGTTATTCAGTCATGATCACCACCGACGGTAATAACGCGGTCGCCTCCGTAGCCTGGCGATCCAATGAAGTTATCGCTATCTATCCGATTACCCCCAGTTCCACCATGGCGGAACACGCGGCGGCCTGGTCGAGCGACGACCGACACAACGTATGGGGCGACACACCTCGGGTGATCGAGATGCAATCGGAAGCCGGGGCGATCGCCACCGTTCACGGTGCCTTGCAGACCGGCGCGCTGGCCACCTCTTTTACCTCTTCCCAGGGGTTGCTGCTGATGATTCCCACGCTGTACAAACTGGCCGGCCAACTGACGCCGTTTGTGCTGCACGTTGCCGCTCGTACCGTGGCGACTCACGCGCTCTCCATTTTTTGCGACCATTCGGACGTCATGGCGGTACGCCAGACCGGCTGCGCCATGCTGTGCGCCAGCAACGTACAGGAAGCGCAGGACTTCGCGCTCATATCCCAAATCGCCAGCCTGAACAGCCGTCTGCCGTTTATCCACTTTTTCGACGGATTCCGAACCTCGCACGAGATCAACAAGATTGAGCCGCTGAGCGATGACCAGATCCGCCAGTTGCTGCCACAGGCGGCGATTGACGCGCACCGTGAGCGAGCGCTTACCCCTGAACGACCGGTGATTCGCGGCACCGCCTCCAATCCGGATACCTTCTTCCAAGCGCGGGAAGCCACCAACCCCTGGTATAACGCGGCCTTCGCCCATGTCGAACAGGCGATGGACGGTTTTGCCGCCGTCACCGGGCGTCAGTATCGGCCGTTCGAGTATTACGGCCACCCGGAGGCGACCCGCGTCATCGTGATGATGGGATCCGGCGCGGGCACCAGCGAAGACGTGATCGATACGTTGCTGACCCGCGGTGAAAAGGTCGGGATAGTAAAAGTGCGCCTGTATCGGCCGTTCTCCGCGCAGCGCCTGCTGGCGGCGATTCCGCACAGCGTGCAGACCATCGCCGTACTGGATCGCACCAAAGAACCTGGCGCACAAGCGGAACCGCTATATCTGGATGTTATGACCGCGCTGGCGGAGGCGTTCTCCCGAGGTGAGCGCCCACTTATGCCGAAAGTCATCGGCGGCCGTTACGGTCTCTCCTCTAAAGAATTCACACCGCAGTGTGTGGCTGCCGTCTTCAGCGAGTTAGCGCTTGCCAACCCTAGAGCGCGCTTTACCGTGGGTATTTATGATGACGTCACTCACTTGTCGTTGCCGCTGTCCGCTCAGCCGATGCCGCAGCATACCTCACTGGAAGCATTGTTCTATGGGCTCGGCAGCGACGGCACCGTCTCCGCCGCCAAAAACTCCATCAAAATCGTGGGCAACGCCACGCCGCTGTTCGTGCAGGGCTACTTTGTCTACGACTCCAAAAAAGCGGGTAGCCTGACCGTTTCCCACATGCGCGTGGGGCCGCATCCCATCAACTCCGCTTATCTGATCGAACAGGCGGATTTCGTCGCCTGCCATCAATGGCAATTCATCGACAAATACAGCATGGTGGAGCGGCTGAAGCCCGGCGGTATTTTCTTAATCAACTCTCCGTATGGCAGCGATGACCTGTGGCACCGTCTGCCGCAGGAAGTACAGGCCGGGCTGAACCGTCTCCAGGCGCGCGTGTATTGCATCAATGCGGCCAAAATCGCCCGCGAATGCCAACTGGGCGCGCGTATCAACACCGTAATGCAGATGGCGTTCTTCCATCTCACCGATATTCTGCCCGGCGGCGATGCACGGGAAAAACTGCGCCACGCCATCGCCACCAGCTACGGCAGCAAAGGCCAGGAACTGGTAGAACGTAACTGGCGCGCGCTGGACGCCACGCTGGAAGCGTTGACCGAGGTGACGCTGGCGGCAGTGAATCCGGACAGCCCCCAACGCCCGCCGGTGGTATCCGAAGCCGCGCCGGATTTCGTCAAGACCGTGACCGCCGCCATGCTGGCTGGGCTGGGGGATAGCCTGCCGGTCTCCGCGCTGCCGCCGGACGGCACCTGGCCGGTCGGCACCACCCGCTGGGAAAAACGCAATATCGCCGAGGAGATCCCTTTGTGGAAACCGGAGCTTTGCACCCAGTGCAACCACTGCGTGGCCGCCTGTCCGCACTCCGCCATCCGCGCCAAGGTGGTGCCCGCCGACGCGATGGCCGATGCGCCCGCGTCGCTGCAATCGCTGGAGGTGAAAGCCCGCGACATGCGCGGCCAGAAATACGTCCTGCAAGTCGCGCCGGAAGACTGCACCGGCTGCAACCTGTGCGTGGAAGTGTGCCCGGCCAAGGATCGCCAGAATCCGGAGATCAAGGCTATCAATATGGAGCCCCGGCTGGAGCATGTCGCGACCGAAAAAACCCACTATGATTTCTTCCTCCAACTACCGGAAATCGATCGCAATACGCTGGAGCGTATCGATATCCGCACCTCGCAGTTGATTACGCCGCTGTTCGAATATTCAGGCGCTTGTTCCGGCTGCGGCGAAACGCCGTATATCAAGCTGCTGACCCAGTTGTACGGCGATCGTCTGCTGGTGGCCAACGCCACCGGGTGTTCCTCGATTTACGGCGGGAACCTGCCGACCACACCCTGGACTACCGATGCCAATGGTCGCGGCCCGGCGTGGGCCAACTCGCTGTTTGAGGACAACGCCGAGTTCGGGCTGGGCTTCCGTCTGAGCGTCGACCACCATCGCCAGCGCGCTCTGCGACTGCTGCGCGAACTGACGCCGCAGCTCCCGGCGGAACTGGTCGCCGGATTGCAGGAAGACGGCGTCGCCACCGATCGGCGCCGCGAGCAGATCGCCCATTTACGCCAGTCGTTGGCATCACTGGAGAACGACGCCGCCCGCCAGTTGGCAGCGGAAGCCGACCATTTGGTCGACAAATCGGTTTGGCTGATTGGCGGCGACGGCTGGGCCTACGATATCGGCTACGGCGGACTTGACCACGTCATGAGCCTGACGGAGAACGTCAATGTGCTGGTGTTGGATACCCAGTGCTACTCCAATACCGGCGGCCAGCAGTCCAAAGCGACGCCGCTCGGTGCCGTCACCAAATTTGGCGAGAAAGGCAAACGCAAAGCGCGCAAGGATCTGGGCATCAACGTGATGATGTACGGCCACGTCTATGTGGCGCAGATTTCACTGGGCGCACAGCTTAATCAGACGGTGAAAGCCATCCAGGAAGCGGAAGCCTGGCCGGGCCCGTCGCTGATCATCGCGTACAGCCCGTGTGAAGAACACGGTTACGATCTGGCCTTCAGCCACGATCAGATGCGTCAGTTGACCGCCACCGGTTTCTGGCCGCTGTACCGCTTCGATCCGAAACGCGCCGAGGAAGGTAAACCCGCGCTGGTGACTGACTCCCGTCCGCCGTCCGCCAGCCTGAGCGAGACGTTGCTGAACGAACAGCGCTTCCGTCGCCTCAACAACCAGATGCCGGAAGCCGCCGCCCAGCTTTACGAGGAAGCCGAGGCGGATCTGCGCCGTCGTTACGACTTCCTGACGCTGCTGGCGGGAAAGGCGGAGAAGAGCAGTCAGGAGTAATACGGTTTCGAACGTGCGTAATACCGATGAACGCGGCTCTCGACTGAGGGCCGCCCTGTTTTCTGCGCGAAAAGGCCGGTTGTTTCCGTGATCAGCAACAAAAAATGTGATTCATTACACATCTGGTTTTCTCCGACGCCATTCTGAACATATAATGCGCACCGGTCGTCGGCAGTTCGGACTCTCCGGCCCGACCGCCTATAAATAAACGTTCCCTTATGCCGGAATGGCTTTAACACTCAACAAAGATATGAAAATGAGCATTCGCGCGATCTTGACGTTAGTGACGGCGGCCGCTGCCTTTAGCCAGACAGCCCAAGCCGTGGTTTATCCCTTGCCTGCACCGAACAGCCGTCTGGTGGGCGAAAATATCCAGGTCACCATCCCCACCGACAGCACCGCTCCGCTGGAGCAATTTGCCGCTCAGTACCAAATGGGGCTCAGCAACCTGCTGGAAGCTAATCCGGGTATTGACGTTTATCTGCCTAAACCCGGCAGCACTATGACCGTTCCACAGCAACTCATCCTGCCCGATGCGCCGCGCGAAGGCATCGTTATCAACAGCGCTGAAATGCGCCTGTACTACTATCCGAAAGGCTCCAAGACCGTGGTCGTGCTGCCGATCGGCATCGGCCAGCTTGGCAAAGATACGCCGATCAACTGGGTCACATCCGTACAGCGTAAGAAAGAACGCCCGACCTGGACGCCGACCGCCGCCATGCATGCCGAATATGCGGCCCGTGGCGAGTTCCTGCCGAAAGTCTATCCGGCCGGCCCGGATAACCCGATGGGCCTGTACGCGCTCTACATCGGCAATCTGTACGCCATCCACGGCACCAACGCCAACTTCGGTATCGGTCTGCGCGTCAGCCACGGCTGTGTCCGTCTGCGCGACAAAGACATCAAGTTCCTGTTCAACAATGTTCCGGTCGGTACCCGGGTTCAGTTCATTAATGAGCCGGTAAAAGCCACCGTCGAGCCGGATGGTTCCCGTTACGTGGAAGTTCACAATCCGCTGTCCCGTACCGAAGAGGAGTTCAACTCCGATATCCAGGTGCCGATCAAGCTCACTCAGGTGGTGGCCAAGGCGCTGGCGGATGCCAGCGTGAACGAAAGCGAAGTCAATCAGGCGCTGCAAACCCGTTTGGGCATGCCCGTCAAGGTCAACGGCCCGGCGGAAGAAACGGCCCCGGCGTCTCAGGCTCCAGAGATTCAGCAGGCCAGTTCGCCCGCGCCGCAGGATAACGTGCAGCCGACCCCTTCGGTTCAACCGGTCGCGCCGAATGCAGAGCCCGTCGCTCCGACAACCGACGCCAGTAAATCCTGATAGCAGGATGACCAGGGCTGCCACCGGGCGGCCCTGTTTTTTTGCCCCCCACCGCGCACGTATCCCTTACTCACCGCGCCCTCTCCATCATTGCCTGTTCGGATGAAACTCTCAGTGTTTGTTGCATTAGTTTTTTTCGCATTAGCTCACAATATTAATTGACATATCATCTATTGAGTTGTTAATTAATTACCCACCACATCTCACCAGATATCGCCGACCATGACTCAACCCGAAGCCACCGCCAGACGTCGTTTCGCCATTATGCTGGGGCAGACTACCCGCCTCTGGCGCCGCGTCATCGACCGTGAATTGCAACCCTACGGACTGACGCAATCCAGTTGGCTACCGCTGCTCTATATCGCCCGTACCGAAGGCCCTATTCATCAGAAAGCGCTGGCAGATGCCCTCAGTCTTGATGCATCGGGCATCGTCAGAGTGCTGGACTGCCTGCAAAAGCAAGGATTCATCGAACGTCGCGAAGGTAGCGACCGACGTTTTCGCGAGATTTTCCTGACCGACTCAGGCCAGGAACTGGTGCAAAAAGTCGAACTCTGCGCCGAAAAAGTACGTGTGCAGGCACTCACCGGGTTGACCGATCAGGAGATTGTCCAGGTCAGCCGTGTCATCAATCAGGTCATCGAAAACCTCACCCGAGCAGAACAGCAGCCGTCATGAAAAAAATCGTCGTTTTTCTGGCGGGGTACCAACGTCTGGATCATCGCCACAGAATTTTTTTGTTGGGAGGGGTCGGCACATTACTGCTGGCGTTACTCGCCGTCGCCGTCTGGCTGCATCAGCGTTTCAACCACGTCACCGAAACCGACGCGCGCGTGGTGGGTGAAGTGATTTCACTGGCCAGCCGTGAAAGTGGCTGGGTCATGGCGCGTCCGGTCATCGACGGTGATGTCGTCCGCCAGGGGCAACTGCTGGTTCAGATTGACGATCGCGACGCCCAGCTGCGTCTGGCACAGCAGGAGGGCAACCTGGCCGCCGCCGACGCCCAGATTCGCTATAGCGAAACCCAGCGTCAGGTGACGGATCTGACTACGCAATCAGCGCTGGAGGAAGCGCGCGCCAAGCTGGCCGCGACGGAATCCGCCATCAATAATGTCGGCTATCAGCTCAACCTCGCCCAGAACAATTTCCAGCGCGACGATCAGTTGCTGAAGAGCAACCTCACCGCCCGTAAAAACTGGGATGAAACCCACACCGCCTTGCTACAACGCCAGAGCGAATTACGCGAAGCGCAAGCGCAGCACAACGCGCAGCTGGCGGCACTGCATACCGCCGAAGCCGAGCGCAGCACGCTACAGGTGCTGGATCGCCAGATCGATATGCAGCGTCAACAGCGTACCGCCATTCAGGCCCAGGTCGATCAGCTCAGACAAGAGATCGCCGACCGAGCGCTGCGTTCGCCGGTGGACGGCGTGGTGGATCGCACCATTACCCATCAGGGCGATTATGCACAGGCTGGCCAGTGGCTGATGATGGTGCACGATCCGCGCAACCTGTGGGTGGAAGCCAACGTCAAGGAAACCGCCATCGATCGGATCAAGGTCGGGCAACCGGTGAGTATTCAGGTGGATGCCTATCCCGATCGCCATTTTCAGGGGCATGTCATGCGAGTCGGCAATACCGCTACCAATCAGTTCGCCCTGTTGCCCAGCCCGAACCCGTCCGGCAACTTCACCAAGATCACCCAACGGGTGCCGGTACGTATCGCGCTGGATCAGCCGGACGCCGCGCTGAAACCCGGACTGATGGCGGAAGTCAGCATCGATGTCACCCATTGAAGCCCAGGCGGCGCGGTTCGGTAGTTCCTACCGTTGGCTGGCGACCGTCACCATCATGCTCGGCACCATCGCTACCACCGCGACGGCGACCATCGTCAACGTGGCGATGCGCGACATTATGGGCGCGTTCGGCATGGGGCAGGATCAGGTACAGTGGCTTTCCACCGCCTTTCTCGCCTCTATGACCGCCACCATGCTGATGACCGCCTGGATGCTGGATCGCGTTGGCTACCGGGCCACCTATGTCGGTTCGTTAGCCATCTTCACCCTCGGCAGCCTACTCGGCACCTTCAGCCAGAACAGCGCGGAAGTGATCCTGGCGAGGATCCTGCAAGGTTGCGCATCCGGCATTATTCAGCCGCTGGCGATGATCGTCATTTCCCAGGTATTTCCAGTTTCGGAGCGCGGCAAAGCAATGGGCATTTACGGCGTCGGCGTGATACTGGCTCCGGCGTTGGGCCCGGCCGTCGGCGGGCTGATGGTGGATCAACTAAACTGGCGTGCAGTGTTCATGATGATCATCCCGTTTTGCCTGGCCGGGATCGCTGCAGCGTCCGTGATCCTGCCGCCCAAAGGCCGTGGCGACAGCCCGGCGCGGCGGCGCTTCGATGCGCTCGGTTTCCTGCTGATGGCGCTCTCCCTCACCACGCTGCTGACCGGGCTTTCCAACGGCCAACGCGAAGGTTGGGACTCGCTTTTCATCATCGGCATGCTGGCGTTTTCTGTTCTTTGCATGGCGGGATTTATCGTGCGCGAGCTCACGACCGCTCACCCATTGCTCAGCCTGCGGGTGTTCGCTAATCCGGCCTTTACCTCCGGCTGTATCGTCGCGTTCGTGCTGGGGGCTGGTCTGTATGGCTCCACCTATATCATTCCGTTATTTCTTCAGGGAATTCAGGGATATACCCCCACCCGTTCCGGCCTGCTGCTGATGCCTGCCGGGCTGGCGCTGGGGATGGTGTTTCCGTTCGCCGGCGCGTTCAGCGACCGTCTGAAACCCCACACATTGGTCGCGGCGGGGTTGCTGTTGTTCGGTATCTCCTGCTGGCTTTCCGGCGACGCCGATACCGATACGCCATTCTGGACCATGGTGTGGTGGACCATCATCGGCCGCGTCGGCCTTGGCCTGATGTTGCCTGCTATGAACGCGGGTTCATTGCGGGCCCTACCACCGGATCAATTGGCGCAGGGCGCAGGTAGCATCAACTTCATCCGTCAGCTCGGCGGAGCGATGGGCGTCAACCTGCTGTCGGTCTTCATTGAGCGTCGTACCACATTCCACGGACAGGCGCTGGCACAAGCGCTGAACGTCGGCAACCCGCGCAGTACCGACGCCATTCGGCAACTCAGTCTGTTGTTCGGCCATGGCGGCAACCCACTGGGCGAGCCGCTGAGCAGCCAGATCAATCCCGGCATTCTCACCTATCTGCAATCTATGGTATCCGCCAAAGCACAGATGCTGGCGTATCAGGACGGTTTTCTGATCGTCGCGATAGGGTTTTTCATCGCACTGCTGCCAGCCTGGTTCGTTCGCCCCCGTCCTGCAGCGGCTAACGCAACGCGCCCGACTCAGTCACGCTGAATCGACCGGTATTAAAGGATGATCCCAGTAGGCGTTATTGGCGCAGCCAGTCTGGACACCGATTACGCGCAGACAATATGCCACGCTGAGTGAACGGACAACGTAATGTGTCCGGCCCAACGGGCCAGCGCCGCGAGTAAACCGGTGCGTGCACGGCGTGCATGAGGATATCGCGCACGGCCCGGGCCGACATGGCAAGTCGAATAGCCCTAATGGGATGTCATGGGGGGATGTTTATTTTTTCCTGGTGCGGCACTGCGCCAGTGAACCAGCGCCGCAACAAACGGAGTAACAGCATGGGGCAATCGCAATGGCTTACTCATCAGGATGATATTCCAGTAAATCGCCCGGCTGACAGGTGAGGATCTCACAAATTTTCGCCAGGGTATCGAAACGTATGCCTTTCACTTTTCCTGATTTCAGCAATGACAGGTTCTGTTCGGTAATTCCAATCAAATGCGCCAACTCACGCGATTTCATTTTCCGCTGCGCCAGCAGCACATCCAGTCTGATAACGATTGGCATAGTTTGGTCAGATCACAAGATTAGTCACTTTCGCCCGCGCATACGGGCTGATATCCACGCACATCGAAAACGACGCAGCCATGGCAACATTTTCATTACAATTAATTGTTTTTACTAACAATAATGATGTTGAATACGACGACTGCCACCGGGTATATCAACGTCACAAAATCATCATCTTCGACAGATTATTTCCTCTCGGGATTATATTTTATCGTTAAACGATAAAATCTCACCCCCATACATTAATCAATGTATTTCTCTCGATTTTAGTCAGATCAAATTAAAAAAACTTATTTCATGATCTCTATGACAGAACATGACTAAAAACCGGTAAAACCCGTGACGCTAGTTTACTTTCGATGTGAACCAGCAAATGATAAGAACATAAGTTCATTTCAAATGAAATAATGTTTTAATATTGTTAGGCGAATTGATCATGAGTAAACAAATATCTTTTAAACACACGTTCTGCTACGGCAGCGCGAACTTGCTAGGCAGTGGCGCCCTGGCCATTAGCGGTGCCTGGCTTATGTATTTCTACACCACATTTTGTGGGTTGACGTTGGTTCAGGCGGCTTCTATTTTCTCCGTCGCCAGTATTCTTGACGCAATCAGTAACCCGATCATGGGTTACATCAGCGACAACTTCTACAACACCCGTATCGGACGTGCATTTGGGCGCCGTCGTTTCTTCATTCTATTGGGTATTCCTTTGGTGCTGGTCTACCCGATGCTGTGGATGGAAGGTTTCGGCTTCTGGTACTACATGGCGACCTACATTCTGTTCGAGCTGATTTACACCTCCATCATGGTGCCTTATGAAACGCTCGCGACCGAAATGACCACCGATTTTAAAATGCGCTCCAAACTGACCGGTTCCAAAGCTATTTTCGGTAAGGTCGCCAACTTCCTGGCTGCCTTTATTCCAGGTCAGTTCATCGGTATTTACGGTAAGGATTCCGCCACGCCGTTCTTCTACACTGGCTTGGCCTATGGCGCCATCATGTGTGCGGCGATGATCGCGCTGTATATGACCTCCTGGGAACGCTCTCCCAACGAGGTGATGCGCGAAAACACACAGAACCTTTTTCAGGCATTGAAGAAACTCAGCATCGACATGACCTCCACATTCCGTTTGCGTATTTTCCGCAAACATCTGGGCATGTATCTGTTCGGTTTCGGTGCTGAGTGGCTGTTCGCCTCTGCATTTACCTATTTCATCGTGTTTGGCCTGCAACAGAGCACGGCGCTGGTTTCTCAGCTCAACAGTTTCAGCTCTATCATGCAGTTCATCTCGACGTTTCTCTTCATCGGCATTTGCGTGAAGATGGGTTTCGGGCGTCCTTATCGTCTGGCGCTGACAGTCGTTATCGTGAGCGTACTGGCCTACGCCGCGCTCTATTTCACTCACTGGTCGCCGGCAGTTGAAATCATCGTACTGTTTGCCATCACCGCCGTATTCGGCCTGAGCACCGGCGGCATCTACTACATCCCCTGGACGGTTTACACCTTCCTGGCTGATGTGGACGAAGTCTTGACCGGCCGCCGCCGTGAAGGGATCTACGCCGGCGCTATGACCTTCGCCGGGAAAATGGTGCGTTCGGTCATCGTGTTTGCAATGGGTTGGATCCTGAGCCAGTTCGGGTTTATTTCCGGTAAAGCTGCACAGCCTGAAAGCGCGGTGCTGGCAATTATCGGCGTGTTCTCTCTGGGTGTGATTGGTCTGGCCGTTGTCGCGATTTACTTCAGTTCCCAAATGAAGCTGGATCGTAAAAACCACATGATTCTGCTGCAGGAAATCGCCCGTATCAAAGCTGGCGGCGCCATTGCCGATGTACCGGCCGAGGCCCGTGCGGTAGCAGAAGAACTCACTGGTTGGAAATATGAACAATGCTGGGGCAACAACCCGCTGGGCCGCACAGCGGAACAACCTGAGCCGGTGATCGCCACGTCTCCCCGCTGATATCGCTATCGGCAGTAAAAAACCACCTCTGCGAAGAGGTGGTTTTTTTGTTTAAACCCCACCCTCAGATTAGCGCGGCGTCTCGCAGTTCGCTTTTGAGATAGGCGTAGTAGATAGGAGCAGCGATCACGCCGGATATGCCGAACGCGGCTTCAAACACCAGCATCGCCAACAGAATCTCCCAAGCATGAGCCTTGATACGTGTTCCCACAATCTGTGCGTTAAGGAAATACTCCAGTTTGTGGATCAATATCAGGTAAACCAACGCGATCAACGCCATCGGCAACGAGATCGACAACGCGGCAATAAATACCACTGAATTAGAAATCAGGTTCCCGATAACCGGCAACAGACCAAAGATAAAGGTCAGTATCACCAGCGTCTTGGCGAATGGCAGGTGAATCTCAAACGTAGGCAGAATACCGAGGATAAACAGCGACGATAGAATGGTATTCACCAGCGATATTTTTACCTGAGCGAACACGATGTTGCGAAACGACGCGGAAAGCAGTGCAACCCGGTGCATCAATTCCGTTTTCAACAAGGGTTTATCTATACTGGGCTCAATGCTGTACAACGAAATGATCGCGCCGAGGATCATTCCTATCAACATGGTGACAAAACCATGCAGAAAGTCTTTCCCCATGTTCTGCAGCATGGCGACGTGCTTTTGCAGCCACATGACGAATTCATGTTGTAGCTCTTCAACGCTGACCGGCAGATAACCGGGCAGATAGGTCATAAGTTGCGTTTGTACATCATCCAGAATAAAGGCGATACGGGCGTTAAACACACTGGTATCTTTCATTTCCTGCATCAGCAACCCGACCAGAGCGCCGAATATCAGGCTCAGCAGGCTGACTACGATCGTGCTGATAACCGCGACGACCGCCAGGCGCGCACGCTTGCCGCTAATGACTTTCTGGAAATAGGGAGTCAGCAGATTGACGATTTCATAGACCAGAAAACCAGCGATAAAGCAGGCCAGCAAACGCAGTTCAATCAGCAGCAGCAGCCCCCCCATGATAAAGATGAAGCTTAATAGTCTTGCCTGTTTCAAATTCAACAACTGCATAATGACATCCTGTTTACGGATTACTACGTCAGGGAATAATCGTATCCCCCAACCGACCGGAGTTCGCTATCAACGGGGCAATGCTCTGACATTGAAATGCTATTTCAGCGAATCATTGTTAGCATTTTAGACGGGAAACACCAGTGACATTTCATCCGGCGCCGCAACATCGCTGCACCAAATAAGGGCTCTACTTTATGCAGCCATAACGTCCAGCTATAAGGTTCTTACCCTGCTCTAACCGGGCTAGGCACCCCCTGCTACGAGGATCCTTACTGCGTGCTTCTCAACATTTAGATCCTCTTCGACATGCCACACACGAATGACATTTTTAGCCCGGCAATCATGACGACAATTAACGCCTATGGGTATTTTCTGAATATTTATTCAGCGCGGAATTCTCGTTTATTCAGAAAAAAATTTATTTTTTACTGTATAAGTGACGTGACTGATAAACACCATTTTCCAATTATGCTGTCGCCGATATAGCTAAAGACAATAAATATTCCGACAGCATCATTTTATATTCCATGCTATTTAAAAAACAGGTAATACATAAAAAGCACATTTTCAAATGAAAAATGTACATAATTATTAATGCTTAATATGCCATATAACAGTCAGTGATTATCGAAACGTATCGATATAAAACTATCGGCAAAGAGATAAGGGGATTAAGACTATTGTCAGTGGAGAAAATCATACAGGCACATACAATCACCGCATCTGTATGAATGACAGACAGGAATACATCATGACCTCTTATGGACTGGGGTATCAGGAAGCCAAATTCGTCGGCTGGTCGCCATCCTCAGCATTCAGGATAAGCAGCGACAGCACCCTGTTTTCCACATTCAGTTTGGAGAAAGAGAGTGTGCTCATCGGCTTTTTGGCAAACCCATCCGACAATAGATCCCAGACAACATTAGTGCTCAGGAGATCCGCATTCGTCATAAAATCCTGATAAGCAAACTTCACGTTTACCGGTAACATCTCATCAATTGACGAAGGTGCATCGGCATCAGCGGGCAAACCAAAGTGCGCATTAAACGCCGAATTGGCGCAAAGAATCTTACATTTCTCATCAATGACGGCAATGGCGCGTCTATCGTTATGAACCGGCGTACTCAACACGCCAATGATTTCATTCCGTCCAAATATCAGACTCATCCTGTCCTCTGCTCAATGCTATGTGAAATCTATCCGTCGCCACGTAGTAACCATATGAATAAAATGACACGTGTTACGACAATAGCTTTAAAAGACACCAGACATACAAATCCGGTGAATACAGAGCAATCAAACCGTCAAAAGTAAAGCCGGACAAATCAACAAACACACATAGACAGTGTAGCCGCAGGGCATAAAGTAATTTCGTCCGTTATTATGAATAAAAAATAAATTTACATCAGATTATTATTTAACAATTATCTTTACCGTAACTTCAAAATTGAAATCGAAAATAGCTATTACAGTAAGTCAGTTTATTTATTAAACGATGCTGCACTTCCTCCTTCACTGACAGGCAGCGCAGTACAATGAGGGGAAGCACGATGATCTTCTTCTCGATCGTTAGCACTATATCTGCTTTGACCAGTCGGCGATCGTCCAAATAAGCACTATCTTTGGGCCTTTTGATCATCAATTTCGATCAATTCCAGACAATTAATAGTGATTGGCTATTAAATCAGCTATTTATCTAATGATCTATTTTACGATCGCGTTAGCGGCTATTTTGATCGCCAAACTGTGACGGCGATCGCTTAATCTCCCCCCCCCTCTCCAGGGAAACCCCGGCCCAACTTGAGAATCCGATACTATTCTTAATAGACGAAATCTCCCTGCTTTTCCTGCAATGCGTGATCCACGGCGCAAAAAAGAAACAAATGTCAACACACCACTTCTATTAACGTTTGGTTGACATAGTATTAACAACGTTTAAGGAGAAGCGCTATGAGCCAAAATAACAAACACCCTATCCCCACTAACATCGCTGAAAACGCCTTAATCACCGCCGAACAATACAAATCTATGTATCAGGCATCCGTTCAGGATCCTGAATCATTCTGGCGAGAACAAGGCAAAATCATCGATTGGATTACACCGTACACCCAAGTCAAAAATACCTCTTTTGATCCAGGGCATATCCGCATCCGCTGGTTCGAGGACGGTACATTGAACGTCGCGGCCAACTGCCTCGACCGCCATTTGGATAGCCTGGGCGATCAAACTGCGATCATCTGGGAAGGCGATAATGCCAAAGAGAGCAAAACACTCACCTACCGGGAATTGCATCAGTCAGTATGCCGCTTTGCTAACGTTCTAAAATCGCAAGGTATAACCAAAGGCGACGTCGTGGCCATCTACATGCCGATGGTGCCTGAAGCTGCGGTAGCCATGCTGGCCTGCGCCCGTATCGGTGCGGTTCATTCCGTTATCTTCGGCGGGTTTTCGCCGGAATCGATTGCCGGCAGAATCGTCGACTCCAGCGCCAAACTGGTCGTCACTGCAGATGAAGGGATCCGTGCCGGTCGGGTCATCCCATTGAAGAAAAACATCGATGAGGCACTGGCCAACCCCGCCGTTACCACTGTAACCAGCGTGATCGTATTCCAGCGTACCGGTGGTACCCCCGGTAATTGGCATGATGGGCGCGACTTATGGTGGCACGATCTGATAGCGCAAGCCGACGATCACTGCCCGCCAGAAGCTATGGATGCAGAAGATCCACTGTTTATCCTCTATACCTCGGGTTCTACCGGCAAACCAAAAGGGGTTCTGCATACCAGCGGTGGTTATCTGGTCTATGCGTCTACGACCTTCAAATATGTCTTCGACTACCATCCTGGCGATATCTACTGGTGTACTGCCGATGTTGGTTGGATCACCGGACACAGCTATCTGGTTTACGGCCCGCTTGCTTGCGGCGCGACGACGTTGATGTTCGAGGGCGTTCCGAACTGGCCCGATGCCAGCCGCATGGCCCAGGTCGTCGACAAACATCAGGTCAATATTCTGTACACCGCGCCAACCGCAATCCGAGCCTTGATGGCGGACGGTGATAAAGCAATTTTGGGCACGTCGCGTCATTCGTTGAAGATCATGGGATTGGTAGGCGAACCTATCAACCCGGAAGCCTGGGAGTGGTACTTCCAAAAAATCGGCAACAGCCAATGTCCGATTGTCGATACCTGGTGGCAAACCGAGACCGGTGGCTTCATGATCACCCCGCTCCCTGGTGCCATCGAAACCAAAGCGGGATCCGCCACCTTACCCTTCTTCGGCGTACAACCTGCTCTGGTAGATAACATGGGCAACCCGCAAGAAGGCGCCTGCGAAGGTAATCTGGTCATCACCGATTCCTGGCCAGGCCAGGCGCGTACATTGTTTGGCGATCACGATCGATTCGAACAAACCTACTTTTCTACCTTCAAAGGCATGTATTTCAGCGGTGACGGCGCACGTCGGGATGAAGACGGCTACTACTGGATCACTGGCCGTGTCGACGATGTGCTTAATGTGTCCGGCCACCGTCTGGGAACCGCGGAGATCGAATCCGCACTGGTCTCTCACCCCAAGATCGCTGAAGCGGCAGTCGTCGGAATTCCGCACAGTATCAAGGGTCAGGCGATTTACGCTTATGTCACGCTCAATCATGGCGAGGAGCCCACCAGCGAGCTTTATACCGAAGTTCGCAACTGGGTTCGCAAAGAGATTGGCGCCATTGCCACGCCGGATATTTTGCACTGGACTGATGCCTTGCCCAAAACGCGATCCGGCAAGATCATGCGACGGATCCTTCGCAAGATCGCTGCTGGCGACACCAGCAATCTTGGTGATATTTCCACGCTTGCCGATCCGGGCGTCGTGGAGAAATTGTTGGAAGAAAAACAAGCGATGGATACGCCGTCTTAACTGTCATCCGATAAAAAACGTACCGTCCACGCCAGCCGTTCAGGCGCGCGTGAGACGGTGACGGAACAGCAATTTTTCTGGCGATAATCCACTTTTGATTGGAGATTGATGATGAATGAGCTCATTTATCAACGGATTGAAAGTAACCCGCTGTTTAAAGAACTGGTACATAAACGGCAACGTTTTGCTCTGTTACTTTCAATCATCATGCTAGTGCTGTATGTCGGTTTCATTCTATTGATTGCTTTTGCACCAGGCTGGCTGGGCACGCCAGTTTCGCCCGGTGCGGGCACAACCCGAGGGATCCCGTTGGGAATCGGGTTGATCATTATTTCTTTCGTACTCACCGGTATTTATGTTTACCGGGCTAATGGCGAGTTCGATCGCCTGACCAAACAGCTGCTGGATGAGGTACAAAAATGAAAAACCGCATTTTTCTGCTGTTAGGGCTGTTAATGCTCCCCTGGTGGGGACACGCGGCTGATGCCGTCACCGGTAATGTTCAGAAGCAGCCGCTCAATATTCAGGCCATCGTGCTGTTCGTGCTATTTGTAGTAGCCACACTCGGTATTACCTATTGGGCTTCCAAACGAACCCGTTCTCGTAGCGACTACTATACGGCTGGCGGCAATATCACCGGCTTACAAAACGGCCTGGCGATTGCCGGAGATTATATGTCCGCCGCATCCTTTCTGGGGATTTCCGCGCTGGTATACACCTCTGGTTTCGACGGCCTGATTTATTCGCTGGGTTTTCTGGTGGGGTGGCCGATTATCCTGTTCCTGATTGCCGAACGGTTGCGCAACCTTGGCCGTTACACCTTCGCTGATGTCGCGTCCTACCGTCTGCAACAAAAACCGATTCGCACGTTGTCCGCCTGTGGTTCGCTGGTCGTGGTAGCCCTGTATCTGATTGCGCAAATGGTCGGAGCAGGAAAACTGATCCAACTACTGTTTGGGCTGAACTACCATGTCGCAGTCGTACTGGTAGGCATCCTGATGGTGATGTATGTATTGTTCGGCGGCATGCTGGCCACGACCTGGGTACAAATTATCAAGGCCGTTCTGCTGCTGTGTGGTGCAACGTTTATGGCGATCATGGTGTTGAAATCGGTCAATTTCAGTTTTGACGCACTGTTCACCCAGGCAATGGCGGTACACCCAAAACATGACGCCATCATGCGCCCCGGCGGTTTGGTCTCCGACCCGGTCTCAGCGTTGTCTCTCGGTCTTGGCCTGATGTTCGGTACCGCCGGCCTGCCGCATATCCTGATGCGTTTCTTCACCGTCAGCAATGCCAAAGAAGCGCGTAAGAGCGTGTTCTACGCGACCGGTTTCATGGGGTACTTCTATTTTCTGACCTTTATCATCGGCTTCGGCGCCATATTGCTGGTCAGTGCCAACCCGACGTTCAAAGACGCCGCCGGCACCCTGATCGGGGGTAACAACATGGCGGCAATCCACCTCTCCAATGCGGTTGGCGGCAATTTCTTCCTCGGGTTCATCTCCGCAGTGGCTTTCGCTACCATCCTGGCAGTAGTCGCGGGGCTGACGCTGGCTGGCGCCTCTGCGGTCTCGCATGATCTGTACGCGAATGTGATACGCAAAGGCACCGCGACAGAGCGTGAGGAACTGCATGTTTCGAAGATCACCGTACTGGTGTTGGGCGTGGTGGCTATCGCTCTGGGGGTTCTATTTGAAAACCAGAACATTGCGTTCATGGTCGGGCTGGCCTTCTCTATTGCTGCCAGTTGTAACTTCCCCATCATCATCATTTCGATGTACTGGTCGAAACTGACGACCCGAGGCGCGATGATTGGCGGCTGGGCCGGCTTGCTTACCGCCGTTATTCTGATGATCCTTGGGCCGACCATCTGGGTGAAAATTTTGGGACACACCGCCCCTATTTACCCCTATGAATATCCGGCGTTGTTCTCCATGCTAGTGGCTTTTGTCGGCATCTGGTTATTCTCGATCACCGATAATTCGCCGAACGCCATCGAAGAACGCGGCAAATTCAAAGCGCAATTTATCCGCTCACAAACTGGCGTCGGCGCGTCGCGCGGTTCATCCCACTAAAATACTGCCATCGGGGAGCCTGCATCCGGCAGGTTCCCCCCCCTCAGGCGATGTCCCGACCACGCAACATCAGCTACACACGCTCACTCAGCACCGCTTCGAGTAAATCCAGTTCCCGCAAGATTTTTTGTAGCGTTTCATTACTGATGCGCTGCGTCGCACGCAAGTGATAAAGCTCAGCGCGCTCCGAATTCACGGCCGCCAGACGAAAACGGCGCTCCAGATTCTCCACCGCCATGCTGTTCTCCATCTCATCGATCCCCGCGACGCGACGATGTAGCATACCGATGACGCGAGCGCTGACCTCCGCCAGCATTTGGTCGTCCAGATTCTCTTCACAATCCGACGCCAGACGCTCATGCATTTTCGTCAAACTGTCTATCGCCACCTGCGCCATCACGACCCGTGCCATGCGTTCTTCTTTCTTACGCACGCTGTGATCCGTCACCGTAATGCCCCGCAGTAACAGCGGCAACGCAGCAACGCCACAAAACAGCGATAACAAAATCACGCCGGTGGCGATAAATACCAACTGGTAGCGGGATGGAAAATCCTCACCGTTGTTAAGCAATAAAGGAATCGAAAGCACGCCCGCGAGGGTGATAGCGCCGCGCACGCCGGCAAATGTCGATATCAACAGCTCGCGCGTGGAATATTCGGCAAACAACATCGGCCGTTTGCTCTGGATATGACGGCTATATATTTTCATCATCCATAGCCAGACAAACCGCAATACCAACAATGCCAGATAAATCAACCCTATATCAGCGAACAAGACCCAGTTTTCAATGGTGGGATCGCGATCAGCCTGCGCGATCGACTCTTCCAGTACGCCGGGCAATTGCAGCCCAAGCATCAGAAACACCATGCCGTTGAACACAAACTCCAGCATGCCCCACACCCCATTGGCTCGTAACCGCATATTCAACGGCGCGAGACGCATCAATTGGGTTCTGCTGATCGTCATACCAGCAGCAACCGACGCCAGAATACCAGACACCCCGAAATGTTCTGCCACCAGATAAGAGGCAAACGGCAACAGCAACAGTAGGACAATCTGAGTCGCGGCTTCATCGTCACTCCAGCGCCCCATTGCCGCCAACGATTTACTGTACAACCAGGTGATGGCAATCCCCGCCAACAAACCGCCCAACGCCACATGCAGGAATGCCAGCGTAACGCCAGAAACGCTAAACACCATGGCACCCAACGCAATGGCGACAGCAAATTTCAGCGACACCAGCGCGGAAGCATCGTTCATCAACGCTTCGCCCTGCAGGATCCCCATCAATTTTTTGGGAATGCGCTCTTCCCCTACAATCCCCGAGAGCGCAACGGCATCGGTCGGCGAGAGTACAGCGGCCAGCGCAAACGCCGCAACCAGAGGCATTTGCGGGATCATCCAGTGAATCAGATACCCCATTCCCACCACGGTAATAATGACCAACACCAGCGCCAGCCCCAGTATTTCCCGGGTGTGATACAGAAATTCGCGGGTCGACGTTTTCCAGCCATCCGCGAACAATAACGGTGGGATGAACAACACCATAAACAGCTCGGGATTAAAATCCACATGCAGGCCGAATTGCGGCCACGCCAACATGGCACCGAGCCCGATTTGCATAAGAGGAAGCGGCATCTGGAAAGGCATAAGGCGAGTTATCACCCCAGACAGAGATACCACCAGCGTCATCATCAGAATGGTAAAGAATATTTCCATGCGTTCCCTGGTTATTTGCCGTTACATGAAAGTGCGCATCATGCGTAATACGGCACAACTCAGGCAGCAAAATACCAGGGTTCACCACGAGTGAGGCGTCCTTCCTGCGGCGTCCCCCGACAGCGGGCTTCAGTGAACGGTATTACACACTACAGATGTCGTTCCGGCGGACACCGAGACTGCCCTCGCCAGAAAATGACCCTTTCAATATAACAAGATACGAACGAGACGTGGGGGAAAAACACGGTACAGCAGCAAAAAAGGGGAAACGACGTTCCCCCTTTTTCGAAAACATCCACAGAACAAGGCTTACAGAGCCCAACCACCCGCGTAGAAAACCACCAGCGCAATGGCAATGATGACCGTACCGATGTTCAATTTGCGCCATTCGCCGGAGAAGATACGGCCCAAAACCAGCGTACCGAAGCCCAACATAATACCGGTCACAATGTTACAGGTCAGAACGATAAATACCGCGCAAACCAGACCAGACATGGCATCGACAAAATCATCAAAATTCAGTTTGGAAACGTTGCTCAACATCAGCAGACCGACATACATCAATGCCGGCGCGGTGGCATAAGCCGGCACCAGATAAGAGAGCGGCGACAAAAACAGGATCAGCAGGAACAGAACCCCGACCACCGTTGCCGTCAGGCCGGTTTTGCCGCCCGCGGCAGTCCCAGCGGCGGACTCGATATACACCGCAGCAGGAGATGTTCCCACCAGGCTGGAGAAAATACTGCTTACGGAGTCAGCCGTCAGCGCCCGCCCGCCATTGATAATCTGACCCTCCTTATCCAGCAGATTAGCCTGCCCGGCAACCGCACGAATCGTGCCGGTCGCATCAAATACTGCCGTCATCACCAGCGCCAGAACGCTCGGCAATACCACCGGCTGCAGTGCACCTTTGATATCCAGCGCAAAAATCAACGATTGCCCATTGGCGTCAGTCAGACTCGGCAGAGCAAACAGCCCCTGATATTTCACATTCGGGTCAAAAATCAAACCGATAACAGAAATGGCGACGATCACAATCAGAATACCGCCCGGCACCTTGCGCTTTTCAAGGCCGATAGTCGCCGCCAGCCCCATCAGCGACATCACCACCGGAAACGCGGTGAAATGGCCGAGCGCAACTGGCAAACCATCCATCGGATTTTTGATAACCAAGCCAATTCCGTTGGCTGCGATAATCAACAGAAACAAACCAATCCCGATACCCGCGCCATGTGCCACGCCCAACGGCAAGTTGCGCAAAATCCAGGAGCGGATGCCTGTCGCAGATATCAGCGTAAACAGTACGCCCATCATAAAAATAGCGCCCAAAGCGACCGGTACGCTGATGTGCTGGCCCAGAACCAGACTGAACGCAGTGAATGCCGTCAACGAAATGGCGCACCCGATAGCCATCGGCAGGTTGGCCCACAACCCCATTAACAAGGAGCCAAAACCGGCGACCAGACAGGTCGCAACAAACACCGCCACCGGCGGAAAACCGGCTTTACCCAGCATGCCCGGCACTACAATCACCGAATAGACCATCGCCAGAAAGGTGGTCAATCCGGCCAGCACTTCCTGACGAACGCTACTGCCACGCTGCGTGATATTGAAAAAAGCATCAAGCGCGCCTTGCGGATGAACCGCATCGCCAGCCTGACGAGTCGTCTTGGACATGGTATATCCCCTGAAAATGTCATCATTATTCATACAGCGCGTAGACAGCGCCGAGCCAGTATTTACAGGCAGTTGCGCACCTTTTCTTTCAGCCCTTGCCAACCGGGGAAAAATGCGCAACCACGCTCAGCACCTGCTACGCAAACGATTAACCACCGTGCCGCGGGGCTGCCGAATCCTGCCAGTTCTCGAAGCGGGGGATTATCGTGCTTTCCGCACGCCGGTTTCAACCGCCATTCCCTGAAGAGAAGGCACTACTTGCGTTTAATTTGCGCAAACAAACAGGAACCATGACGCAACACATCAATTCTTGCGCCAACGCTGCTTACAAACGCGGGCACTGGCAGGAAATAAAATGAAGGTTCACTTCAGACGGACGCCATGTTCATTTTTTTGTGATTAGTCTCACAAAAAAGTTGACCACCAGTGAACTGGAGTGTATCTTTAAAACCGTGAACAACGTCACACAATTTTAATCAAGCTGAGGAAGACGAACATGAAAATGCTGAACAAAATCATCGCTGCTTTCGAAAAATTCGCTGTTAGCTTTGGTACTTTCAATCACTAATTTCTGTTATAGCGTGTGGGGTGACCTATGAAGACTGTCCGCAAAATCACTCAAGTATTAAAAGCGTTGGGCAAAGCCTATCGCGGTGTTAGCCCATACGCCATATTTCGTTAATCATCAATCATTCTCTCCTTCTTTTTATATCTGGCTGTCTTATGGCGGCCATTTTTTTATTCGTTGTCGCCTGGTAAAACACGTGTAAAAACAAAGGCAACAGCAGTGCCGTTGCCCCTGGAATATCGCCAATATCAAGCCTTGGTCGCCAGAATCACACTGGAAGCCTTAATCAGCGCGATAACAGAAGCCCCAACTTTCAGCCCCATCTCATCCACACTTTCATTGGTGATACTGGCCGTCAGTGTTAACCCCTTGACAGTCGTTAGATGAACGGTGGAATGAACCGCGCCGCGCGACAACGCATCTATCGTGCCATTAAACTGGTTACGGGCGGAAAAAAGCAGCCCGCAATCCGCCGAGGCCAAAATGACCCAAGGCGCCTTGACCAACGCCACAACGGACTTACCCGGCACCACCCCCAAATTAGTCACACTGCTGCGGGTAATCACCGTAGTGAGTTGCTCTCCGCTTGCCAGCGTCAATACGACTTCACTGTTAACCGCGCCTTCAGCAACGCTGTCAACCACCCCATCCAGTTGATTACGAGCAGAAACAGACATATCACCTCCTCAATAGAAAAATACCCATTTAACCCTACAAAACTTATCGTTATTAATAGAACCCTTTTTCTATAGACAAAACAAGCGGTCAGACCATTGCATTCCTTTATGGATGGTGGCGGTCACAAAATTGTCATTCATCTGCCATGTCAGTGCATTATTCCCTGCTCAGCATATGCCTGCGATTTTTACTGAATCTGATGGCATATCATGCGAAAACACTGGCTACCCTGGCTGATCCTGGCGCCTTCCCTGCTGTTCTTGGTGTTGTTTACCTACTTTCCGTTATTCCGTTCGGTATACGACAGCCTGTTCGACACTCGTATGGCGGGCGATACCGCCCTGTTTGTCGGCGCAGGTAACTTTATCCGCCTATTTGATGACCAGGTATTCTGGCGCGCGCTGTTCAACAATCTGGCCTACATCCTACTGACGGTCATCCCCGGTATTGTACTGTCGTTGCTGCTCGCCGTGGCGCTATGGGAAAACCACGCAGTAAACCGCTGGCTGCGAACCGCCTTTTTCTTCCCCATGATCATTCCGATGGTCAGCGCAGCCGCGTTGTGGCTATTCATCTTTATGCCGGGCATCGGGCTGCTGGACTATTACCTGGCCAAACTCTTCGGCCCGATGAACAACAATTACCTCGGCCACAGCAACAGCGCACTGTTCGCTCTGGCCATTATCGGCGTGTGGAAATTTGCCGGCTACTACATGCTGTTCTTCCTCGCCGGGTTACAGGGCATCCCCCCATCCACCCGCGAGGCCGCAGTGATGGAAGGCGCGACATCGATACAGATCTTTTTTCGCGTCACGCAGCCCTTGCTGCGTCCCACCCTCAGCTTTGTGCTGACGACCGCGCTGATTTACTCCGTCACCCAGATTGATCATGTCGCGGTGATGACGCATGGTGGCCCGGACAACGCCACCACGGTGCTGCTCTATTACATCCAGAATCTCGCCTGGGATACCCACGATCTGGGCAAAGCCTCAGCCGCGACGTTCCTGACGTTGGCAGGGTTGTTCATCTTTTCCCTGATTAACCTGAAAGTGCTTGAGAAAGGGGCACATTATGAGCGTTGATATCACCCCCACCCTGGCCTCACCCAGCAGTGCGACGCTTCCCGTCTGGTTGCGTCTACGCCATTCCCGCCGCGCGACGCTGAGCCTGTTGATGATCTGCGCGGCGTTGCTGTGGGTAAGCCCATTTATCTGGATGCTGTCTTCCGCCTTCAGCCCAATCTCATTCGGCAACGGCATGGCGTCGCTGTTGCCGCGCTGGCCGCTGACGTTGGACAATTTTCGAGACGCCTGGCAAAGCGCCGACTGGCTCTCGCTGTACGCCAATACGCTGTTTTTTACCTTCGGTACCTTTTGCGTACAGCTGATGACTATCACCACCGCCGGCTATGTCTTCGCCTGCCACGAGTTTCGCGGCAAACAGACACTGTTCCTGCTGTTTTTAGTGCAATTGATGATCATGCCCGTCGTCATGATGGTGCCGAATATGATGACGCTGAAGACCTTCGGCCTGCTCAATACGCTGACCGGCGTGATGATGCCCTACTTCACGTCGGCATTTGGGGTGTTTCTGATGCGTCAGGCGTTCATGAATGTTCCCAAAGAGATTGAAGAGGCGGCGCTGATGGAAGGGTGCCGCTGGTGGCAGGTGATATTTCGCGTTCTGTTGCCCATGTCCTGGCCTTCCATTCTGGCATTCGCCACCGTCAGCATTACCTATCACTGGAACGAGTACCTGTGGCCGCTGATGATGCTCAACGATCCCGACAAACAGGTACTGACCGTCGGGCTGGTGTCGTTCGCCATGGCGGCCGAATCCGGCGGCCAGTGGGGCGTCGTCAGCGCCGGCACGTTGATGGTTTGCCTGCCGCTGATGGCGGCATTCATGATTTTCCAAAAACAGTTCCTGAAAAGCTTTGGTTTCTCAGGAATAAAATAAGGAGTTCCCCATGCTGTTAGCGCATATTTCAGATACACATTTTAGAAGCTCAGGGCAAAAACTTTACGGATTCATCGATATCAACGCCGGTAACGCCGACGTGGTGTCGCAGCTCAATGCGCTGAGCGAACAACCGGACGCAGTGGTCATCAGCGGCGATATCGTCAACTGCGGTCAGCCAGCGGAATATCGGGTTGCCCGTCAGACGCTGGGTAACTTGAAGTACCCGCTGTATATCATCCCCGGTAATCACGATGATAAAACCCACTTTCTCGAATACTTGCAGCCACTGTGTCCGCAACTGGGTCATGATCCGCAGAACATGCGTTATGCCGTTGATGACTTCGCCATGCGCCTGCTGTTTATCGACTCCAGCAAAGTAGGCACGTCTAAAGGCTGGTTGACGGAGGAAACGCTGGCCTGGCTGGAAGCGGAACTGACGGCCGGTGGAGACAAACCCACAGCAGTATTCATGCACCATCCCCCCATGGCGCTGGGTTCAGCGCAGATGGATCGTATCGCCTGCGAAAACGGCCACCGGCTGCTGGAACTGGTGGAACGTTTCCCTTCGCTGGTGCGCATCTTCTGCGGACATAATCACTGCCTGATCGTCACACAGTATCGCCAGGCCATCATCGCCACCGTCCCGGGAACCGTACATCAAGTCCCCTATTATCATGAAGATACACGTCCCTATTACGATATGTCGCCGCCGTCCTGCCTGATGCACCGGCTGGTCGGGCACCATCTGGTCAGCTACCAGCATGCTCTGTCGCATTACGCGGGCCCCTGGCTGTATGACCAAAACATCAGTTGCCCGGTGGATGAACACTGATGTCCATGCTACGACTGCAAAACATCTGTAAGCGCTTTGACGACAAACCGGCGCTGAAATCCTTATCGTTGGATATCGCCGACGGTGAATTTCTGGTGCTGGTCGGCCCGTCTGGCTGTGGCAAAAGCACCCTGCTGCGCCTGTTGGCGGGGCTGGAAAACGTCAGTAGCGGCGAAATCTGGCTGGACAACGACAATATCACCGAACGTTCACCTCGCGAGCGCAACTTCGCGATGATTTTTCAAAATTATGCGTTGTTCCCACACCTGACCGTCAAAGAAAACATCACGTTCGGCATGCAAATCCGGCGAGAGCCCAAATCGACCTGGCAACCGAGGCTGGAGAAAGTGGCGCAACTGCTGCAATTAGACACGCTGCTGGATCGCAAGCCCGGCAAACTCTCCGGCGGGCAACGTCAACGTGTTGCTATGGCTCGCGCCATTGTGCGCAACCCCCGGCTGTTTTTAATGGACGAACCCTTATCTAATCTGGATGCCCGCCTGCGTACCGAAGTACGCGATGGCATCATGGCGCTGCATCAGCAGTTGCGCACCAGCACCGTATACGTTACCCACGATCAGACCGAAGCCATGTCGATGGCAGACCGCATCGTGGTCATGGACAGCGGGGAATTGCAGCAGGTAGGCACGCCGGAGCAACTCTATGCTTATCCGGCTAACTTGTTCGTGGCGGGTTTTATCGGTTCTCCCGCGATGAACATTGTTACTCTGCCTTGCGCCAATGGGGCGGTATTGATTGGCGAGCAGGCATTAACGTTGCCGCTTCACGCCAACCAGGCCAAAGAGGTCTTCTTCGGCATTCGCCCCGAACACATCACTGATATCACCGATGCAAACCAGCAAACCTATTGTCTGACCGCGACGGTACGACAACGAGAACTGATGGGGGCTGAGTATCTACTGCATGTCAGCACCTCGATCGGCAACTTGCGTTATTGCCGCAAAAATCGCGGCGAAGCGCCGGCGGTGGGCGACACCGTCACGATTGGTTTTTCCCCTTTGGATATTCACCTTTTCAATGCCGATACCCGGCAGAATTTATACCAGGAGACCGCACATGAGTAAGTTCAAGGCGCTGACGCTCGGCGTCACGCTCGCCTTCACGGGCACGGCGTTGGCAAAGCAAAACATTGATTTCATGTTCCCGGCGCCGGTAGATGGCAAGCTGACCATGGAAATGACCCGCGTTATCAAAGAATTCAACAACTCGCAACAGGATGTGGAAGTTCGCGGTATCTTCACCGGCAACTACGACACCACCAAAATGAAGGCCGAAGCCGCTCAAAAGGCTGGTCAACCGCCGGCTTTGGTGATCATGTCCGCTAACTTCACCACCGATCTGGCGTTGAAAAACGAAATTCTGCCGATGGATGAGTTGTTTAAGTACGGCAGCGAAAAAGCAGGGCCGTTCCTGATGAACGAGTTCTGGCCCGCCATGCACCAGAATGCACAGGTGATGGGCGTCACCTACGCGATTCCGTTCCACAACTCGACGCCAATCCTGTATTACAACAAGACAATGTTCGATCAGGCGGGGATCAAGCAAGCGCCGCAAACCTGGCAGGAACTACTCGCCGATGCCAAAAAACTGACTGATCAGAGCAAAGGCCAGTGGGGCATCATGTTGCCGTCCACCAACGACGACTACGGCGGTTGGATCCTCTCGGCGCTGGTACGCGCCAATGGCGGGAATTACTTCAACAGCAGCTATCCGGGCGAAGTCTATTACAACGTTCCGACCACCATCGGTGCGCTGCGCTTCTGGCAGAATTTGGTCTACAAAGACAAAGTCATGCCGTCCGGCGTGCTGGATTCCAAACAGATCAGCGCCGCCTTCTTCTCCGGCAAACTGGGCATGGCGATGCTGAGTACCGGCGCACTGGGCTTTATGCGTGAAAACACCAAAGATTTCGAACTCGGCGTGGCCATGCTGCCGGCCAAAGAACAACGCGCAGTACCTATTGGCGGCGCCAGCCTGGTCAGCTTCAAGGGGATTTCCGAAGAGCAGAAGAAAGCGGCCTATCAATTCCTGACTTATCTGGTCAGCCCGCAGGTCAACGGCAGTTGGAGCCGTTTCACCGGCTATTTCTCACCACGCAAAGCCGCTTACGATACGCCGGAAATGAAGTCCTATCTGGAGAAAGATCCGCGAGCGACCATCGCGCTGCAACAGCTCAAGTACGCGCATCCATGGTATTCCACCTATGAAACGGTAGCGGTGCGCAAGGCGATGGAAAATCAGTTAGCCGCCCTCGTAAACGACGAAAAGGTTACGCCGGAAGCCGCTGCCCAAACGGCGCAACAGGAAGCCGATACCATCATGAAGCCGTATACCGACCAAACGGCGTTGGCCCCGGTGAAATAACGCATCAACCAATCACCACCTCCCGAGGAGGTGGTTTAACGCTGGCAATAAAACGTCACGATGCCGGCATGACCGGCATCGTGGTTTATCGACAGTCGTTGATCAACGTACTCGATCGCCAGCGCCTTTACCGACGACCGTTTGAACCAAGTAGCTAAAATAGTGTTTCACCGACAAGGTCTGGATCATGCGTTGATCCCACTCCGCCAGTTTCTGAGGCGTAGACATGTCGATAGCATTCACCTGTGCCAGACCGGTAATCCCCGGCAATACATCAAATACACCGCGCGCCTGACGCTCGGCTATCAGCTCTTGTTGATTAAACAGACACGGACGCGGCCCCACCAGACTCATTTCCCCCCTGAGCACATTAATCAGCTGGGGCAACTCATCAAGTTTGGTTTTACGCAAAAATGCGCCTAACGGCGTCACCGAGCTACGGCTGGCAAGGTGCGTTGCCACCGACTCTGTCGCCACCGCCATCGTGCGAAACTTGATCAGATTAAATGGACGCTGATGCCGCCCGACACGCTGTTGGATAAAAACCGGCGAACCGGTATCAAATAACCCCAACACATAAACGATCAACATCACCGGCCACAGGCATAACACCCCAACCAGCGCCAGTAATACATCCAAGACACGCAGCATAATAATCGGTCAACCTTCTTTGGATAGAGACGTGGAAACACCCGACATTTCCGCCAGAAATGCCTGCGCTGTGATGGAAATGGCCTGATGGTAGGAGAATGCAGGCTGCCAGCCAAGTTGCTGCCGGGTGTCACGCACATCCACTTGCAACGACCC
The DNA here is from genome assembly GCF_014855505.1 of Musicola keenii. Classification (NCBI taxonomy): domain Bacteria; kingdom Pseudomonadati; phylum Pseudomonadota; class Gammaproteobacteria; order Enterobacterales; family Pectobacteriaceae; genus Musicola; species Musicola keenii. The sequence continues at coordinate 65,663 of NZ_JAAWVW010000006.1, forward strand.
AAGCAAACGCTCCGCTACAGCAGATTTACCAAGCGAAGCTGCCGCACTTTTTAGTATCCATGCTGGCAGCGGCCAGCACCGGTTTTTCACCCCCAACGCCGTGGCCATATCCGCCAATAGCCCGGAGGTGGAAACGTCATGGTCATCCGATGCCAGCCACACATGCCCCGGCGCTTTCGGATGATGCAGAACCAGCAAAATCAAATCAGCCAGATTATCCACAAACACCAGGCTGCGTTGGTTATGAATCGACGCCAACGGTAACGGCACGCCTTTACGTACCCAATTCATCATCGCGCGGAAATTGGCTTTCACGCCTGGCCCATACACCAACGGCGGGCGAATAATGACCACTTCAAGGCCGGTTTCTTGTACCAGATGCATCAACCCTTGTTCAGCTTCATACTTGCTCAAGCCGTAAGGATCAGCTGGCGGTACGGCTACATCCGGCTGAAAAGGTTGACCAGGTTGAGTGGTCTCACCGTTCACTTTGATTGAACTAATAAAGACAAACCGCTTAACGCCATTTTCTGCGGCCTGCTGCGCTAACCGTAATGTTCCTGCGACATTGGTTTCTCGATACAGTGCCAGCGCATCAACGCCATCCTGCATCTGGTGTACTCTGGCAGCGCAATGCACTACCGCGTCCACACCGGTTAATGCCGGCGTCCAGTCTGTCGTGGCAGTCAGATTGGCGCGAATCATCGCACTACCGCTTGGGTCTACGCGCTCGCTGCCATGCAGCACACAAGTTATACCGCGCTCGTTTGCCAGCGCGACCACTCGGCGTCCGATGAAACCGCCACTTCCCGTTACTAAAATTTTCAATACTATTACCTTCCCGAATGGCTCAGTGCATGATACCCGGCATTGAAACATAACTAAAATTAAGATAAGCACATCTGGTCAATACTCTATTAGGTCACTAAAATGATCTGCTACTCTCATTCCATTGTCGCACACGGACATTCAGGTTCTGATGTTTAAACTTATTCCGCTTTTGCTTAATGCAGAACGCGCCACCAAACGCATCGTAACTGTACTCTATGATGTTGTCGCAATTACTATTTCACTCTATCTGGCCGTTGCCGTCCGTTTAGGCACTACCGATTTTCCCATCGGTTATGCTGAGATAGCCAGCTTCGTCGTCACGCTATCCATCACTATCTTCGTTTTCATACGCTGCGGTATGTACCGCGCCGTACTGCGCTACATGATGCTACCCGCTATAGGATATGTGTTTTTGTCTGTCTTCCTATCCGCCATCAGTCTGGCGCTAAGTAGCTTCTTTTTTCAGTCTTTTGTTCCGCGTAGCGTCCCGTTTATTTATGCAGGTTTAGCGACGCTTGCGCTGGGTAGCCCCCGCGTACTTATCCGAACATTTTATTACCACTACTATAAGCGTCAGAAACCAAACGTTTTTATCTATGGTGCAGGTGCTACCGGGCGAGACTTGCTCTACGCCCTGATTCAGGGAGATGAGTATCATCCCGTCATCATCCTGGATGATGACGAGAAAAAGATTGGTCAAATTATTTGCGGCATAAAAGTGCATCACAGCAGTGAATTTGAGAAATTGAAGCCGTTGTATCACCCGGTTAAATTATTATTAGCCATCAACAATATACAAAAAGGTCAACGACTGAGATTGCTGGAGAGACTCTCTCATTGGCCGATCGAAGTACAATCCGTCCCTTCGGTTGAAGACATCGCGGCCGGTAAAGCTATCGCCACAGAAATACGCGATCTGGATGTCGCTGATTTACTTGGGCGAGAAGCAGTTGATCCCGATAGACAGCTAATGGCGAAAAACATTACCAATAAGTCAGTGATGGTGACAGGTGCCGGCGGTTCAATTGGTTCCGAATTGTGTCGGCAGATTTTGACGCAACGGCCACGAATATTGGTGCTGTTTGAGCTGAATGAGTACAACCTATATACCATCGATCAGGAACTGCAAGGGATTAAAAAACGCCTGATGCTTGCAACGAAAATTGTTACGGCACTCGGGTCGGTACAAAAGCAGAACCGGGTTCAAAAGCTAATCCATGCCAACCAAATCGAGACCATCTATCATGCTGCAGCCTATAAACATGTACCGTTGGTTGAAGACAATGTGATCGAAGGAATTCGCAATAACGTTTTTGGTACATTAGCCTGTGCCGAAGCCGCAATAGCGGAAGGGGTAAAAAACTTTACGCTGATTTCTACCGACAAAGCTGTGCGCCCGACCAATATTATGGGTGCCAGTAAACGGATGGCAGAATTAATTTTGCAAGCACTGGCCGAACGGCAAAACCAGACAACATTCACTATGGTGCGTTTCGGCAATGTATTAGGTTCATCAGGTTCCGTCGTCCCGCTGTTTAAAAAACAGATCCGGCAAGGTGGCCCGGTAACAGTCACTCACCCAGATATTATCCGTTATTTCATGTTAATTCCTGAAGCGGCACAACTGGTAATACAAGCTGGCGCCATGGGGATTAATGGACAGGTATTTGTATTGGATATGGGAGAGCCAGTCAAAATACTCGACCTGGCCCGTAGAATGATTAATCTAATGGGCATGAAAGGGTATATAGAAGGACAAGGGTACGTTGAGGAAGGCGATATAGCGATTAAATTTACGGGATTACGCCCCGGGGAAAAACTCTACGAAGAATTACTGATCGGTGAAAATGTAGAAGGAACTAGCCATCCCAAAATCATGACCGCACAAGAAGAGAAATTGAGCTGGCAAGACATGGAGTCATTACTAAAAGATCTTGATATGTATTGCCACGACTTCGACGTTAATAAAATTAAAGATATTCTGTTACAGGCACCAACAGGTTATAACATCGAATGTTATACAGATCCTCATTGAGGATAAATCTCACCACAGATACTTATATTTCAGATGAAAGGGTGCTATGCACCCTATTAACTATATATTCTTATCGTTAGCATTATTTGCAATGACTCTCTTATAGAGACTCATATAGCTGTCCACCATATGGGTGGCAGTAAAATTCTCGCTGAACCGCTGCTTTGCAAGCTTGCCCATATTCCGAGACTTTTCAACATCGAGCCACAAAGTCATTAATGCATTTTTCAATGCGACAGGATCTGCTGGCGGGACAGCGATCCCTGTTACCTGATCCTGGTTAATATAGGTTGTTCCAGTCCCTATCTCACAGGAAATCATTGGTTTACCATACATCGCAGCTTCAAGTAATGTCATACCATACGCTTCTGAACGAAGGTGAGATGGAAATACGACGCCGCAACATAATTCGAGTAACGCACATTTATCTTCATCAGATAATGCGCCAAGAAAATGAGTATTTTTTAAACCTAATGAGATAGCCTGCGACTTCAATTCACTCTCACAAGGCCCCTCTCCTACAATAACCAATGGATAATCAATATCTCTCATGGCTTCAAGTAAAAAAGATAGTCCCTTGTAATAACGTAAGAATCCAACAAAAAGGAAAAAACGCTCACCAAACTGATTTTTCCATTTATCAAGAAGAGGTTGTGTTGACGGCTGGTATGAATCAGGATCCAAACCAAAAGGAATAATTTCCACCGGTTTTACTAGCGATTGTAAGACTGGGCTGGTAGCAACATAATTTGGCGACGATGCTACAACGCTATCAACACTATTCAGAAAACGTTTCATCAGCGGCTGATAAAGTTTAAGCAGATATTTCTGTTTCACAATATCAGAATGATAACTAACTACTGCTGGTTTATTTGCCTTGGCAATAAAATGTACCAAGTCCATATAAGGCCATGGGAAATGATAATGTATTATATCTGCCTGTCTCGCTAACTCTTGGAAATCCCTTATGACAGACATAGAGAAACCTGTTGAAGCCAGATAGAGATCCTGCCGAGATGTATGAACCTGATGGTGTCCTATAACTCCATTTTTAGATGAACCATCAGGGCTCAATGAAAGTACATCAACCATCGCCCCTTGCCTGGATGCACCTTCTGCTAGTTGATAAATAACTTGCTGAACACCGCCATAAGCCACTGGGTAATACGTTTTAAAAAAATGAAGGATTCTCAAAGCATTTTTCTCATTTCTGAAGTGAGGAATATTATCATGAGAACATAGTTCTAAAAAAACATAAAACAATCACACTAAAAAATATCAAAATATTTTACAAAGCCTAGAGATATAATTATAAAATACTATTCTATTTTTTATTAATCACCAGCAACTTAAGAAACTTAAGTCGCTGGTGATTTTTTACATTATAACCCCATCGCACGGAAAGAGGATAAATATAAAATCAAGTCAATTAACTCACTTCACCGACAAATTAATATACAACTCTGCTTGAGATTTTAGTGTATATTTTTCATCAGATACTCTGTTAATTTTATTAGGTATAAAATGCAGCGTTTTGCTCGCCAGCTCTAAATAGTTACCAATATCAAAACGCGCATAATTATTATAGTCAGGGACTAGTCTAAATAATTCATCGAATGCGAAGGATGAAGAGCATAGAACTCGTTTTGATACATCCATACATATGGACGCAATACCTGAACCATCTTGCCCATTTTCTACATACGGCAACCAGACATAATCAACAGAAGCAGCTATATTAATAAAATCTTCATTATCGTATTCTCCCATAAAGAAAACACGACTCTTAATCTGTCCATTCTCTCTGATTTTTTCCTGTAGAGTATGAATATATTGATTAACGATTTCATTATTTTTAATTGTTTGTGGATGCTGTCGACCAAAAATCATCAGTTTATAATTTGATGGTAAATAAGATAACGCCTGAATAGCTAATGAGTGTCCTTTATACTCATTAACAAAGCCAAACATACCTATTATCTTATCATGTTCTTTAATATTATATTCATCCTTAATCTTATCGAAAACATCTGAAGACAATTGATGATGCTCATCAACAATTTTAAGCGGATGTACATGTACATTAGTATAGTTAAAAAACAATTCAATTTGCTCTTTTGCCCTTAGGGTATGGACAATCAGATTGATATTATTTTTAGCAAGATACTTTATGATTCTTACATTTATTTTAGCTGATAAATTCTTTCTCAATTCAGAGAAATACATATTGATGGCTGTTTTTAAGCGTAGCTTCAACGCTTGTTTAATTGCTTCACGCTGTGATGCGCTATCATTTATCAGTCTTGGACTGTGGAGCGTTACGCTGGTATTAGGATTAGCAGAAACTAGCTTACATACCCGCTTAACAATATCTGCAGGCATCGTTCCATAAAGACCAGCTTCAAATTGGATATTGACACCATCAAAATCCTTTAGACTTTTACATATAGCATCAATATGACTATCAGCTTTTTTCCTGACATCAGCATTAATAGACTGCGTAAGCAATAAATTCAAGCTCAAGCATTCAACCTGAACCCCAGAACTTTTCATCGAGTCCATTAAAATCTTAGTAAAATAGGCATTCCCACAACTATCTGAAAAGCTCGAAACTATAGCAATTTTTTTCATTTTCTAACACCAAGAATATTATTTTTGTACCATAAGATAGTATCTGAAATTTGCCTTTCAAGATCAAAATCAGGAGTAAATCCAGAATTGCGTAACCGCTCTATTGATACACTTCTTCTCGGGATACCAATAGGTGCATTCTCATTCCAAGACACTGACAATTTATTATCAAAACAACCCGCAATAGCACTTACAACATCACCCATGGATGTTTCCACACCACTAGCAATATTCACAACACCACTTACATGATTCATTGCATGCAACGCTGCCAATCCAGCCGCTGAGTTATGCAAAAAGTCACGTGTAGTTTCAGGGCGACCCCATACATTTAAAACATTTTCACCATTCTGAATACTATTGTAAGCCTTATCTATAAGTGAAGGAATAACATGCCCATTAACTGGGTCAAATCGATCATTCTCACCAAATAAATTCGTAAATAATGCATAACAATAATCAGTATGATGATACTTATTCAGTATTTTCAAAAAAGCCAATGCATGCCTTTTAGCCATCGCATATCCATATTCACCATCGTGTGGTTCTCCGGAAAAAAGATCATCCTCAACCAATGGCTGTTGTATATATGGATATGGGTAAGATGCGACAGTCCCCGCGAAAAATATTTTTTTTACATCAAACTTATGACAAGAGAGAATAACATTCTGGTTAATAGATGTATTATTAGAAATAGATTTTAGCTGATTATCCAAATTCCCTTTCAAACCAAAAACAAGAGAAGCCAAGTGAAAAACATACTCAGGCCTATTTTTATTTAGATAATCATCCACACTATCTTGATTGAGACAATCCATTTCATGTCTATTGGGGGTTAATAAATTATCATAACCATTAATTAATAATGCTTTTACCAGCCCATACCCCAATACGCCACCAGAGCCGGTAATCAGTATCTTACTTGTCTTTTCCATTCTTTCACCATTATAAATAATTATCCAAATCAGAGACACTCAATTCCTTTATACAGCCACTCTCTAATAAGAAGAATCTATTACAGTATTCTTTAATCACTTCTTTAGAGTGAGAAGCCAGAATAAGAACTGATGTATTGCTTACCATTTCTTCTAATTTCTTCCCCATTTTTTCCTTAAAATGTGCATCTCCAACTGTCAACCATTCATCCATTAAAAGCACATTAGGTTTTAGAGTTGATATAATAGCAAAAGCAAGTCTCAACAGCATACCGCTGGAGTAAGTTCTTACTGGCAGGTGGATATAATCACCTAACTCACTAAAATCAATAATATAATCAATATGCTTTGTAATTTCTTTTCTTTTAAGCCCGAGCAATATGCCCCTTATATAAATATTTTGATATCCTGTGGCTTCGCTATCCATTCCCATTGCCATATCAATTAGAGAAACGACATCTCCGTCAATATCAATATGACCTGACGATGGATGATAGACTCCAGCCAAGACTCGTAGAAGGGTTGTCTTTCCTGCTCCATTGTGTCCGATTAGTGCAACGCGATCCCCTTCATATACACTAAATGACACATCATTCAACGCCTTAACCGTAATACAACTAGCGTTATCATTGAAACCTCCGCCGACAGCTCGCTTGAATATTACCTTTTTCAAGCTACGTTGCGAGGATGAGTATATGGGAAAATCCACACTAACATGTACAGCATTAATTATTTTTTTCATATATTAAAGCCAATATGCAATTTTGGTTCTGGTCTTATTAAGTAGCATCAATGACAACAAGAATAAGATAATTGTTATTGCAAATGAAATTATTATAGATTTCATGGCAGGGACATGCCCTAACATAGGCTCTCTTATAATATTAAAAAAGTGAACCAATGGATTAAAATCAACCCAAAACAACCATTCTTTATTCAATTGCTCCGTCTTCCACATAATCGGTGTAAAATAGAAACTGACCAAAAGGATATTTTGAATAATCATTTGAATATCTCTAAACCTAGTGCAAATAATTCCTAGAATTATAGATCCAGATAATAGTGATAGAGATAATAGAACAAATCCCAGGATTGAAAATAAGGCAACGGGACTCCATCCATTACCAACAAAACTTACAACCACAACAATAATGATAAAATTATGAAAAAAAACAATAATATTCCGACTCAATATCCTCAACATGATCGATGTAAAGGACACTTTACTTTGCCGGATTATATAATCAAATTGAATAAACCCACTACATGACTCTGTAAGTTGCGTAGATATATATGTCCAAAAAACCTGGCCAATACAAAAAAATGGAAGATAATCCTTAACATCTAATTTAAATAATGTAGACCATAATAAGCTCAGCATTCCAACTAAAACAGCCGTACTAATTGTTACCCAAAAGGGCCCCAATGTTGAGCGCTTATAGCGTTGCTTAATATCATACCATGATAAGATCACCCAAGACTCTGGATGATTTAAAGCCAATTTCAAGTCATTTAACATTTAATGATGCTCAATTAATAAAAGAGCTGTATAGACAGCTCTTATGATTTACCATAAAACATTTACTCTACGCTAACATTGACATCGTAGCCATTAGACTTCAGGAGTGCTATTTGCTTAGCTTTCTCCAAATCATGGGCCACCATCTCATCAATCATCTCTCCCAACGTTGTTTCAGGAACCCAGCCCAAATTATTTTTAGCTTTGCTTGGATCACCCAAAAGCGTATCAACTTCAGCAGGTCGGAAATAACGAGGATCAACAGCGACAATAACATCACCTACTTTCAATGCAGGCGCATTCTCACCAACAATTTTTGATACAACAGCTTTTTCATTAACGCCTGTACCGACGAAATCAAGTTCGATACCAAGTTTTTTTGCAGAAAGGATAATAAAATCACGGACGCTATACTGCACACCAGTTGCAATCACGAAATCTTCCGGTTTTTCCTGTTGGAGCATCAGCCACTGCATTTTAACATAATCTCTCGCATGCCCCCAATCACGTAAAGAATCCAGATTGCCCATATACAGACATTTCTCTAGACCCTGGGCGATATTAGATAATCCACGTGTAATTTTACGTGTTACGAATGTTTCGCCACGACGAGGAGATTCATGGTTAAAAAGGATTCCATTACAAGCATACATACCGTAAGACTCACGATAATTCACTGTAATCCAATAAGCGTACATCTTAGCAACCGCATAAGGGCTTCTTGGGTAGAATGGCGTTGTTTCTTTTTGTGGAATTTCTTGCACTAAACCATATAATTCGGATGTTGAAGCTTGATAAAAGCGCGTTTTATTGGTCATGCCTAAGAAGCGAATTGATTCTAACAACCTCAATGTACCGATCGCGTCAACATCAGCGGTATATTCTGGAGACTCAAAACTCACAGCAACATGAGACTGCGCCCCTAAGTTGTATACTTCGTCTGGCTGAACTTCAGCTAAAATGCGTGTTAAGTTAGATGTATCAGTTAAATCACCATAATGCAGATTAAATTTTACATTTTCTTCATGGGGATCTTGATATAAGTGATCTACTCGTTGTGTATTAAAAAGCGATGAGCGCCGTTTAATACCATGAACTTCATAACCTTTTTCTAAAAGAAACTCTGCAAGATAAGAACCGTCCTGACCTGTCACACCAGAAATCAAAGCAACCTTCTTCATCTATTTTCTCCAATATTATATTACTGTTTTAATATTAAGACTTAATAATTTGATCTAATTTATCAACTTCGGCATGTAACAACTCATCATTGCCTTTAGTTTCAACATTAAGCCTCAAAAGTGGTTCGGTGTTAGAGGTTCGAACATTCAATCTAAAATTCGCACACTCAATACTGAGTCCATCCACATAACTAATGACATCCGCATCATTTTGATAAACTTCTTTTATTTTTAAAATAATCCCTTCAGGGTTTTCAACCCGATAATTAATTTCACCACTGCATGGAAACAAACGCATTCTCTCATCTAATACTTTAGATAGGCTTGTATTTTTTGTACTTAACAATTCAGCGACTAATAACCAAGGGATCATACCGCTATCGCAATAAGCAAAATCACGGAAATAATGATGGGCACTCATTTCCCCGCCATAAATGGCATTTTCCGCACGCATGCGCTCCTTGATAAAGGCATGGCCAGTTTTACTCTGAACCGGAATACCCCCCGCTTTATTGACTACTTCAATCGTATTCCAGGTCAAACGTGGATCATGGATAATCTTGGCACCGGGATTCTTAGCAAGGAAAGCTTCAGCCAAAAAGCCAACAATATAGTAACCTTCAATGAACTCCCCGTTTTCATCGAACAAAAAGCAGCGATCGAAATCACCATCCCATGCAATCCCTATATCTGCCTGATGTAATTTGACCGCATCTGATGTTACAGAGCGATTTTCAGGCAACAAGGGATTAGGAATACCATTAGGGAAACGTCCATCAGGTTCATGATGGATCTTAATAAACTCGACAGGGATATGTTGTTTCTGAAATCGTGATTCAATTTCATCAATAACATGCCCAGCAGCACCATTTCCAGCGTTGACCACTAATTTCAGCGGTTTCAGTTTTCCCGCATCAATATAAGACATTAGGTGATCAACATATTCATTCAGCAAGGAACGTTTTATATAGTTTCCTTTGCGCTCAGAAGTATTAAATTGTCCAGATGCAGCCAGATCGCGAATATCATTTAATCCCGAATCACCGCTAATTGGTTTAGCGCCGCGCCCTACCAATTTCATACCGTTATAATCCATTGGGTTATGGCTGGCAGTAACCTCAATAGCACCATCCACATCCAAATGAAAAGCGGCAAAATAGATTTCTTCAGTCCCTGTCATGCCAAGATCGATAACATCGACCCCAGCATCTCTTAAACCATCAGACAATGCAGACTTCAACTCTTCACTGCTTAAACGAATATCACCGCCGACAGCAACTGTTTGGGCATTCAGATATTGGCCAAATGCACGACCGACACGATATGCAATATCTGTATTTAATTCATTCCCCAAGCGGCCCCTGATATCATAAGCCTTAAAGCACGCTAAACTCATTGAACTAAACTCCCATCATCATCAAACCGAATAATATCATCATCACCAAGATATTCTCCGCTCTGTACTTCGATCATAATGAGATCTATGACGCCGGGGTTTTCAACCCGGTGCTGCTCGCCAGCTGGAATATAGGTAGACTGATTGGTCGAAAGAAAAATATTCTTATTACCGTTCACGATCTTGGCAGCGCCAGACATCACTATCCAGTGCTCACTTCTGTGGTGATGTAATTGCATACTCAGTTTGGAGCCAGGTTTGACGACAATTCTATTTATCTTGAAATTGCTGCCTTCTTCCAGAATCGTTGATGTCCCCCATGGGCGGTGAACAGTACGGTGAATTTTATAAGCCTGGTGGCCTTTGGCTTTGAGTTGATTGTATATGGATTTAACATCCTGACCGTTATCTTTGCTCGCCACCAACAAAGCATCCGGAGTATCAACAATAACCAGATTCTCTACGCCAACAGCGCCGATAACCCGTTCATCAGCTTTGATATAACAGTTGCTGGCGTTATGGGTGAGAACGTCGGCGTCCCCCTCCACCGTATTACCACTGCTATCGGTTTTTCCTAATTCGCCCAACGCGGTCCAAGAACCGATATCACACCAGCCAATATCACAGGGGACGACTGAAACCTGTTTAGATTTCTCCATTACTGCATAGTCGATGGAGATATCTTTAACCTGAGAAAACGTCTCCATATCCAATTCAAGCTGCGTTGCGCCATTACCTTCCAGTTGTCGGGAAACACTCATGCTGTGTTCAACATCAGCCAGAACCTGCGGGCAAAGCGTCTGCATTTCTCTCAGGATCGTTCCGCAAGAGAAACAAAACATGCCGGAGTTCCACAGATAGTCACCTGATTCGATATACTCCAGAGCTTTATTAAAGGACGGCTTTTCAACAAATCGCTCAACCTGACTCCCCCGGTATTTGATGTAACCATAACCGGTTTCAGGTTTTTCAGGTTTAATCCCGAAAGTGACCAGTTTCGACTGTGTAGCCAGCGACGCGGCCTGAGACACGGCGCAAACAAAAGCGTCGCTATCCCTGATCAGATGATCCGCAGCCAGAATCATCAAAACCGCATCATCACCATATTTTTTATGAGTCAGTAAGGCTGCGGATGCAATCGCTGCAGCGGTATTGCGCCCGACCGGCTCCAGGATGTACGAAATCGGAGTAACACCTTTATAGACTTCTGAAAATGCATCCACAGCCTTAAAAAGCAAATCCTTGTTCGTAACCGTGATGATCTCTTTGACACCGTCGAACGACAGCGCTCTCAATAACGCTTTCTGAATCAGACTTTCCCCATCCGATAAACGAATGAAAGGCTTCGGGTGTTGTTCCCGTGATACAGGCCAAAGACGCGATCCACTGCCACCACACATGATCACGGGAATAATTATTGTTGACAAACTAACCTCCTGAACCACGGTCCTTGTTTGAACCGTGGTGGATTTAACTATCTAAACGTACCAGCTGACCAAGCAATTTATTAAAACCGTGTTTTAAGAAAAAGCTACCGCCCAGGAGTTTTCACTCCCGTTCATCACTACCACCACATTTTTTCGAGACACAGCGCTAATCAGTAACAACAACAAAATGAAAAATAATAACTTTTATTAATGATTAAAGATCATATCTCACCGTTCCAACTTAATACATAAATGCGAGCCCCTACCCGATACATAGGGCCCAAATGCTGAAAACCGTATCGCACATCATGATACTACAAGCTGACATGTACATTTAGTGCTAACTTGTGACGATATCCCTCAATGGACAAATTCCACACAACCACACATTTAAATATGCATAGCCTAATCCATAAACAGCCTAAAAAAATAAAGATTTATCTGGAAATTATCTTTATTAACCTTCAGTTATCGCAAAAACAAATTCGTTAAGATGCGAATAAAAAATTTTAGACTGCATTCAAATAACATGTTGATTAAAAGTCAATGATGTCGCTCAAATCGATGAACTGGCGGGTTCCGTATTGTCATACCGCTGCTGAGCCCGCGTGATTTCACCAATATTATCCTCCGCCCAATGCGTCAGGTCATGAATGGTTTTCACCAGTGTTTGGCCTAGAGAGGTGATGGAATACTCAACTGTCACGGGGACTGTCGCGAATGCCTGGCGGTGTACCAGCCCGTCTCGTTCCAAATTTTTCAAGGTCTGGGAAAGCACCTTCTGCGATACACCTTCGATATCCCGTCTTAACTGGTTAAATCTCATCGATTCATCAGATAAACGATCGAGAATCAGCAGCGACCACTTGTTGGATAATCGGTCCAGCACCAACCGTGCCGGACATGTTTTATGATAGACATTGAATTCGGACACCCTGGATGCTCCTTCTTCACATATAAATAGGCGGTCACTATAACGCCGCGTAAGACACGTCAGACTGTATCCTCAAGAGAGTTGGTTTCTTTTTAACACCAGGTAAAAGATAAACACAACCGCACAACGCATTATCTGAAAAATCTCAGTACACAACGACAAGCACCTCTATGCGAACACAGTAAATGCGCCCGCAGAATAGCGCCTATGATGAAAAAGCCGCATCCAGACATGATAAAAATTCAATTTATGTGAATTTCTTTCACCACAAAGTCTTGCATATCAATGATATGTTTTGCGGTTACAACAGAATCGTATGAAAGAGATCAATCATGGCAACCCAAGAGACCTACACCCCACCGTTTCGCGCCGACGTCGTCGGCAGTTATCTGAGACCCACCTATCTACACGAAGCGCGAGCGCAATTCGCACAAGGGAAAATCGCTGCTGACGCGCTGAAAGCCGTCGAAGACAAAGCCATTACCGAGCTGGTCGTCAGGCAGAAAGCTGCCGGGCTTCATGTCATCACCGACGGAGAATTTCGACGCAGTTGGTGGCATCTGGATTTTATGTGGGGTCTGAACGGTGTAGAAAAAGCAGCGTTATCGCAGGGATATATGTTTTCAGGTATTGAAACCCGTCCGGAAACCGCACGTCTGACCGGGAAAATCAGTGGTGAAAACCACCCGTTCATCGAACATTTCCGCTTCCTGATGCAATTTGCTGAAAAAGACATCGTCCCGCGTCTGACCATCCCGGCGCCGGCCCAATTTTTCAAAGAACTGTATCGCCCCGAAAATCGGGACAGTACCCAGAGATTCTACCCGACCCAAGAGGCGTTAATTGAGGATATCGCTGCGGCATACCAGACATTCATCCAGGAACTCTACGCGGCGGGGTGCCGCAACTTGCAGTTGGATGACTGCACTTGGGGCATGATGGTCGATGCCCGCTACAATAACGCCGGCGTGGCGGCCCAGACCGCGCCCATCCAGAGCAACTGCAACTGCTCTCACGATGCCCACACCGTCATCAGCAGCAATGTTCAGGAATTGGCGGAACTGTTATTGCAGGCCAACAATACGGCCATCGCAGGCGCACCATCCGACCTGGTTATCGCCACTCATGTATGTCGGGGCAATTATCGCTCCACCTGGGCGGCAAGCGGTGGCTATCAGCCCATTGCGGATGTGCTGTTCGGGCGGGAAAATGTCTCGGCGTACTATCTGGAATTCGACACCGAGCGCGCTGGCGATTTCTCTCCACTGGCGGCGGTATCCGGCGATAAAAAGGTAGTGCTGGGGTTAGTTTCATCCAAAACCGGTGAACTGGAAGACAAGCAAACCGTCATTGAGCGTATTCGGGAAGCGACCCGTTACATTCCACTTGAACGCCTCTGCCTGAGCACGCAATGCGGTTTCGCATCCACCGAGGAAGGCAACGCCCTGACGGAGGAACAGCAGTGGGCGAAAATCGCCCTGGTCACAGAAATCGCCGACGAAGTGTGGCCCGCATAAGCATAAATAACAGCATGACCCACCAATAAACGTCTATGCCGGCGTGTTACGCCGGCATAATGTCACATCAGGCGGCAGTCTGCACAGCGGCACCCCTTCGGACATTCATTCCCTTTCAATACATCGTCATTCGTCAGCAGTTCCACTGTTATCTTATGAATTACTGTATAAAATACCGCGCTGTTCCCACGATGAAAAACTCGCCAGAACATGGATTTCACGCTCGATAATCGGTTTAATGAGCACCCGAGAATGGATGGAAAGCGCCGAACCCCCATCCTGAATCAGCAATATCATTTATAGTTATGCCTTTCCGTTGTCCGGCAGGGCTTGTCATTTAACGTTGGAATCTGACTTATGAAAATATTGGTTACGGGCGGTGCGGGCTTCATCGGTTCCGCTGTAGTGCGCCACATCATTAATAATACGGCAGACGCGGTAGTCAACCTCGACAAGCTAACCTACGCTGGCAACCTTGAATCACTCACCACCATCGATAAAAGCGAACGTTATGCTTTTGAACGAGTGGATATCTGCAACAGAACGGCATTAGACAGCGTGTTTCAGCAACACCAGCCTGATATGGTTATGCATCTGGCGGCGGAATCGCATGTTGATCGTTCCATCGACGGCCCAGCCGCTTTTATTCAGACCAATATTGTCGGTACCTATACCCTGCTGGAGGCAACGCGCGCTTACTGGAGCGCACTGCCAGAGTCACGCAAAAACACATTTCGTTTCCACCATATCTCTACCGATGAGGTCTACGGCGATCTGGAGAAAACCGATGATCTGTTTACCGAATCGACGCCTTATGCCCCCAGCAGCCCATATTCGGCGTCCAAGGCATCCAGCGACCATCTGGTTCGCGCCTGGTATCGCACCTACGGATTGCCCACGCTAGTGACCAACTGTTCCAACAACTATGGCCCCTACCATTTTCCGGAAAAATTAATTCCACTGATAATATTGAATGCCCTGGCGGGAAAACCGTTGCCGGTCTACGGCGATGGCCAACAAATTCGCGACTGGTTGTTTGTGGAGGATCATGCAAGGGCGTTATACAAAGTCGTCACCGAAGGGAAAATCGGCGAGACATATAATATTGGCGGGCATAACGAAAAAACCAATATCGAGGTGGTGGAAACCATTTGTCAGCTGCTTGAAGAACTCGTTCCCCAAAAACCACAGCACGTTGTTTTTTATAAAGATTTAATTACCTATGTCAAAGATCGCCCCGGTCATGATGTGCGTTATGCTATTGATGCCGGTAAGATTTCGCGCGAACTGAACTGGACGCCTCATGAAAGTTTCGACACCGGAATTCGAAAGACAGTCCTGTGGTATTTAAACAATAAGTCATGGTGGAATCGCGTACTTAGCGGTGCTTATCACGTCGTAGAAGGAAATCGTTCATGAAAGGCATTATCCTGGCCGGAGGCTCCGGCACCCGCCTGTATCCCATAACGTTGGCTATCTCAAAACAGCTGATACCGATCTATAACAAACCCATGATTTATTACCCGCTGTCTACGCTGATGCTGGCGGGTATTCGCGAAATACTGATCATTACAACGCCCGAAGACAACCAAAACTTCCGCCGCCTGTTGGGCGACGGTAGCCAATTTGGCATTCATATCGACTATGCCATCCAACCCAGCCCCGATGGTTTGGCGCAGGCCTTTATCATTGGTGAAGAATTCATCGGCAACGACAGTTGCTGCCTGGTGTTGGGAGACAATATTTTTTATGGGCAATCCTTTGGTAATACGTTAAGGAAAACAGCGCAAAAGACGGCTGGTGCCACAATCTTTGGTTATCAGGTTAAAGACCCTGAACGTTTCGGCGTGGTCGAATTCGATGCGAACATGAATGCCGTATCCATTGAAGAAAAACCCGTATCACCCAAATCGAACTATGCAGTAACAGGCCTTTATTTCTATGACAACAGAGTTATCGACTTTGCCAAGCAGGTAAAACCCTCACATCGCGGCGAACTCGAAATCACCACCATTAACCAAATGTACCTGGAAGAGGGTTCGCTCAGCGTCGAATTACTCGGCCGCGGGTTTGCTTGGCTGGACACGGGAACCCATGAAAGCCTGCATCAGGCCTCCTCATTTGTACAAACAATAGAACATGTGCAAGGCATGAAAGTGGCCTGCCTTGAAGAAATTGCCTGGCGCAACGGATGGCTGACCAAGCAGGAACTCACGACACTGGCCCACCCCATGTTAAAAAACGAATACGGCCAATATTTGATGAATTTACTTCAGCAGTAACAGACTTTCTGGATAGAGAACATGCGAATTTTACTCACAGGCAGTCAAGGGCAGTTAGGGCAACACCTGGTGTCATATCTTAATGGAAAGGTCGAGTTGCTCGCGACCGGCCGTGACAGTCTGGATATTACGAACAAAAATCAGGTCATCGATAAAGTTAAAACATTTAACCCTGATTATATTATTAACGCAGCTGCTTACACTGCAGTGGATAATGCGGAAGATGATAGCGAGCGTTGTTACGCCATCAATCGTGATGGGCCAGCCCATCTGGCGGAAGCCGCCAATATTGCCAATGCGGTACTTTTGCATATTTCCACTGATTATGTCTTCGACGGCAGCGCTGAACAGCCTTACACCGAAGATATGCCGACAAATCCGCTAAATGTCTACGGTGCCAGCAAGCTGGCGGGTGAACAAGCGGTGGCGGAAATAGCCCGTAAATTCCTCATCATCAGGACATCATGGGTATTCGGTGAATACGGCAATAATTTTGTCAAAGCGATATTACGTCTGGCGGCGACCCGCAACATGCTGAATATCGTTAATGATCAGTTTGGCGGCCCCACTTATTCAGGCGATATCGCCAATACATTAATAAATTTAATTCACTATATTGAGCACGGAAATACGCCAGCATGGGGAATTTATCATTATTCCGGCACGCCCGCTGTAAGCTGGTTTGAATTTGCCGACGCCATTCTCGAGCGAGCCAAAGCGCATAATTTATTTGAAGCCTATCCAAAACTCTCAGGCATTCCGTCTGTAGATTATCCGACCAAGGCTAAACGCCCTGCCAACTCCGTCCTCAATTGCGATAGAATAGCAAAACAATTTGGATTGGCGCCCAGTCAATGGCTGTCAGCAATAAATGATATTGAAAAATATAAGTGATTTAACTTTATGAATATATTCGATACGAAAATCCCCGATATCAAGATCATTGAACCAACAGTATTTGGCGACGAGCGGGGGTTTTTCATGGAAACGTGGCATCAAAAAAGATTCGAAGAACTTGTCACTCAACAACCATGCCGTTTTGTCCAGGATAACCATTCAAAATCCAGGAAAGGAATTCTACGCGGGTTACACTATCAGACAGAAAACCCACAAGGGAAACTCGTTCGCGTTATTGCCGGTGAAGTGTTTGATGTCGCCGTAGATATCCGCAAAAAATCCCCAACGTTCGGCCAATGGGTCGGCGTTTACCTGTCCGCGCAAAATAAACGTCAATTATGGATTCCAGCCGGGTTCGCTCACGGTTTTTATGTCACCAGCGATGAGGCGGAATTCGTTTATAAATGCACCGACTATTACACTCCCTCAGCGGAACATTGCATTATCTGGAATGATGAATCGCTCAATATCGATTGGCCGATCGGAAATGATACCGCCGTGCTTTCCGCCAAAGACGAGAAGGGTAAAAGGCTCCAGGACATTGCGCCGCACGATCTGATGTAGGCCCCGGTAGGCGTTCTGCTCCGATAGCCGCGTCGGTACTCCCGACGCGGCTATCGTATTCTTCGTACCTTCATAACACATGACAGGCGTGAACATCGGTTTCCTTCAGCTGCGCGTCGACGTCGCGCGGTCGGATGCATGACTCATCGGTCAAAAAGATCGCCAGTCGCTCTCATCGCTGCCGGAAGTCCGCCGAGATGGCGTTGCAGGTTTCAACGCCAGAGATTTTGGCAAGTCAGGAGCAGGATATTTCGATCTTGTCGACGCCTCTTTTTCCAAAAGCGGAAATACGCTGACGGCCCGCTCCAACTGTTCGGCCTGCTGCTGCATTTTCCTTAGAGGCGCTGGCATTCTCCGCAGCGAAAACCGCCACCAGCGAAGGGTCGCTGCTGCGCGCCGTCGCACGCTGTACGCCGGCCGACAATGTAGAGTGCCAATCGGCGACCAACCGCTCCTTGCTCAACGGTATTTGCATCATATCCTGCATGCTGATATTGATTTGCCGAAGCTGATAAGCCCCCACCACCAGCATGATCACAGAAAATATGATCAGCACGCCAAACCCTTCCCCCAACCGAAGCCCAATCTTGTAATTTTTCATGCGCTATCCTTTTGTGTGTAGTGCAACATCCTGTCTTACAAGCTAATTTCCACTCAATCGTAGTACATATTTTTATTGTATGACGGCGCACAGTTACCATGGCTGCGATGCCATTTTCGCTGTGCACTGTTCACTTCGCCGGGACAACCTTTCACGGAGGTCGTACAACTATCCGCCACTCGAAAACCTCGGGCTAATAAAACTCGGCATGGTAACGCAACGCTTTAAAACGGAAGGGAAAACCCGGCGCGGGCTCACAAATTCATGGGGGATTACACCGTATCCCGGAACGGGAAAATCGCCGATACCGGCCAAACCGCGTATCAGGGCGTCGTTGGGATGATGGGACTGGGGGCGATTAAAAACACACGCCCTTCATATCACACCGTGGACATCCTCATCCCGAAAGGGTGGGCAGGCATTCCGACTCACACACAGCCCTTGCCCATAGACACATCCTTGCCATTATTGCCGTCACGACAACACAATTCAGTTCATGGTTGGGCGGTCATTTTTAGCCGTCTCCAGGTGCAAAAAACCAGCGGCTCTGCACCTGTAATTCCACTTGCGTCTAGAGTTCCTGTAACTCTAGGGCATAGTGTTGCGCTTTTTCGACGTACCAATGGGTTCCTTCATGGATGCCCTCGATTTCTTCAGGCGTTAACGCTCGAACCACCTTGGCGGGCGCCCCCATAATCAATACGCCATCTGGGAACACTTTGTTCTCGGTAATCAATGCCCCGGCCGCAACCAGACAGTTACGCCCAATTCGGCAGCCGCTCAACAGAATCGCTTGCATACCAATCAGCGATCCTTCCCCGATATGGCAAGCATGCAACATAGCCTGATGACCAATAGAAACATTAGGCTCGATGATTATTGGGCCACCGACATCGACATGAAGCGTACAATTATCCTGAACCGAGGAACCTCTACCGATATGCACCAGATCGTTGTCGGCACGAATAACGGTACCAAACCAGACACTGGCCCCCGGATCCAGACGAGCCTGACCAATAACATCCGCGCTGGGTGCAACCCAGGCATCTGCGGCGACTTGCGGTTTTAACTTACCAAATTGATAGAGCGGCATGACGTCCCCTTACTTATTTATTGTGTGATTTATTCTCGTGCAGAATACACCCCAAATTTGTGGAATAAATCGCCATGGATCGCCCAAATGCTTGAGAAGCGTTGAAATATCGCAGTACCTAGTACGAAATCATTCAATATAGGCTCGCTTTAACCTATCCCGCACGCACGTCAGTGACCCGTTCATCGCTAGCGGGAACCGGCAAGTTTCGGTCTGAGGTCGGCCGCCGCTCGTTGGCTAATAAATGTGGGCCGGCGTAAAAGCCGTAAATGGTGATATCACAATGTATTGCGGCATTTGGAAAGGGAAATGGCGGCGATCGATTACTGGCGAAGCCACTACGTTGAACTCTTCGGGACAGTGTTACCGCTCATGGATGCCTCAGCATCCTTTTTCAAGCCATCAAAAATGATGCTGAAGCGTCAACGCTATCCCTGGAATCCCGTCGAGCCTGATCGAGTAACACCAAATAGTTACGGTTTAAATATGAATGGGTTAATAAATTTAGTTGCATGAGCTAGAGGAGATTTGGCACAGCGAAGAGAAGAAAATCTGGAGCGGGCGAAGGGAATCGAACCCTCGTATAGAGCTTGGGAAGCTCTCGTTCTACCATTGAACTACGCCCGCGTAGAAAGTGCATCGCATTATAGCGCTATCTGTCTGGCGGGCAAGACAATATCGGCTGACTGCGCGTGTTTTGAACAGCCATCAGCGCAAAGGCAGTAATAACGTCTGATATCCGTTGATGATCACCTGAGCGGCAAACCCGGCGAACAGCACTGCCGACAGCGCGCTACAGTAAAAAGAGAGCCGTCCTTTTAGCGCACCGCGACCGTATTTCACCAACAGCGCCATAAACAATGTCCAGAGTACGCCACCGGTAAAAAAACCGGCCAGAAACAGCGACACCTGCCCGACGGAGCCATCGGTCGACTGGGCGATCAGCGTACCGCCGACCGCCGCAAACCACAGCAGCGCGCTGGGGGATGCCAACGCCATGCCGACGCCGCTGAAGAAATCCCGGTGCGCAGGAACAATCACAGTCGCCGCCCCGCTTCGCTCCCCCACCACATTCAGCCCCCGCTGCTGGCGATAATCCCGCCAGGCGCTACGCGCCATCGACCAGGACAACCACATCAGCACCGCACCGCCGCCAATCCACAGCAGCCAGCGAATCGGCGTATAGCTGAAGATCGCCGCCATACCCAACGCCGACAGCGATGCATAAATCAAATCGCCGAAGCAGGAACCCAGTCCGATAAAAAACGCTGAACCCGCGCCATCCCGCAGGCCGCGGTTAATAATGGCGGTATTGACGATCCCCAGATCCAGACACAACGACAGCGACAACAGCAGCCCGCTCAGCATCACCAGCAGCATCTTCTTCCCTCGATGGTTATTGTGCCGCCGAGCTTACGGCATCTGCATCTCGCTGTATTGTCAAAAATTGATGCGACGGAACTGCCCCGGCGTCATGGCGTTATAACGGCTAAATGCTTTGGTGAAATGGGCCTGATCGGCAAACCCCAGCGTAACGGCGACCTGGCTGATGCGCTCCCCTTGCCGCAACCGCCTACGGGCCTGGCGCATTCGCTCTTGCATCAGCCAGGCCAGCGGTGGGATCCCTACCGCCTGGGTAAAACTACGCACCAGATGTGCTGCCGAAATCCGCTCCAGCGCCGACATCTCTGCCAACGACGGCACTTCGCTAAAATCATCAGTCAGCCAGGATTTTATCCGGCGAATTCTCGCCGGCTCATGACGCGCCGGAGCGCCCGGCGTCGGCGCCTCGCTATCCATCAGCGCCGCCAGCAACAGCACCATCTGTTGCCAACGCTCCTCTCTCGTCAGGTCGGCATTCGCCAGCCACGCCAAACGACGCGCCAGCGTATCGTCGAGACAATACGGACGAGCAAACAGAAAACGGTGGTGAAATGCGGCTTCCAACGCCTGCGGCTGGACATAGAGCGAGACACACTGCCAGCGATCGTGAGAATGTTCGCTGCCTTGCAACTGCCCCGGATTATAGGTGGTCACCATGCGGGTATCGGCGACAAAGGTATCTCCATCCAGCCAAACCTGCTCAAGCCCGTGTAGGTTGGCGCTGATCACGAACTCGTCATGGCTGTGGCGCGGAAAATGCCGGCCATTGGTCAGCAGCGCCAGCTCAAAACCCCTATCGCGATATGTGATCATAGAACCCCCGGGAACCGCTGGAAGGCTGACAGTATCACCAAGCCCCCACAGCGGCAACCGGGCATCAGAGGCCGGAAATTACAGGAACAGCAGGAAATACATCAAGAACACATTGACCGTCAGCAGCGCCAGCCCGGTGGGAAACTGAGCGCGGATGACACCGTAACGATCCGGCAATTCCAGTAGTGCCGCAGGCACCAGGTTGAAGTTGGCCGCCATCGGCGTCATCAGCGTACCGCAGTAGCCGGAAAACATGCCGATAGCCGCCATCACCGCCGGGTTGCCGCCGTGCTGCAGGATCAGAATTGGAATACCGATGCCGGCGGTCACGATCGGAAACGCCGCAAACGCATTCCCCATCACCATAGTCAGCAGTGCCATCGACACCACATAGGTCAGCACCGCGATAAAACGGTGATCCACCGCCAGATAATGCTGGGTCAGGTAAGAAATGGCGGATCCCACCCCGGCGGAGGTGAACAGCAACCCCAACGTGGCGAGAATCTGCGGCAGAATAAACGCCCACCCGATGGAATCCAGCAGACGACGCGCCTCCTGCACCGAACGTACCGGCTTTTCGCCGGTCAGGCGCAGCGCAATCAGCCAGCCGATAATGCAGCC
The DNA here is from genome assembly GCF_014855505.1 of Musicola keenii. Taxonomy (NCBI): domain Bacteria; kingdom Pseudomonadati; phylum Pseudomonadota; class Gammaproteobacteria; order Enterobacterales; family Pectobacteriaceae; genus Musicola; species Musicola keenii. The sequence continues at coordinate 88,323 of NZ_JAAWVW010000006.1, forward strand.
CAGCGCCATCGAAAACAGCGTGATCAACGTGGAATTATTGCCATTGCCGAACAGCGCCTGCTGCAAACCGCCGATATAGGTAAACGCCAGCACGCCCACCGCCGTCACCACCGGGATGGCCAGCGCAGGCAGAAACAGACGGTTGCCGAGACGGGCGGCGCTTTCCTGACGCTCCTCGTCGCTGCGCTGGTGATAACGGCCCAGCCTGACGCCGCCGCAACCGGCGATCAGCGCCATCACCACCACCATCAGCCCGACGGCAATATGCAGCGCACGCGGCGACATCAACGCCGTTGCCCAGTCACCCAGCAAAAACATCACGCCGTAAAGCCCCCAGAACAACCCGGTGGTCCAGCGACGCGGGTTGCCCCGATCGCCGCAGGACATCGCCGCCACCACCAGCAACAGGATACCGGCCAGCGTAAACAGATACTGTTGTTGAAACATGGCTTATTTCTCCTGCGCGCTCAGTTCACGGTAAACCGCCAGTTCGGCGTCCAATTTCCGATCCATCCGGCGCAGCCGCCAGGCGTGGATCAGAAATGCGCAAATGGCGGTGGGTAGCCCCCACAACGCAATGTGCAGCGGTTCGGTCTGGATACCGCCGGCCTGCTGCATAAAGTTGTGCATAAACAGGATGGCGCCGAACGCCACGAAAATATCTTCCCCGAAGAACAGCCCGACGTTATCGGTTGCCGCCGACATCGCACGCAACCGGTGACGCACCGCATCCGGCAACGTGCCGTGGCGGTTCTCAGTCGCACCTTCCGCCATCGGTGCCAACAGCGGACGCACCATCTGCGGATGACCGCCGAGGCTGGTCAACCCGAGCGCCGCTGCAATTTCACGGGCGAACAGGTAGACGATCAACAAACGCCCCGCGGTGGCGCTGCGAATGCTGGCGATCCAGGACTGCGAACGCTCTTTCAGTCCATAACGCTCCAGCAGCCCAATCACCACCAGCGGCAACAGCAGGATCAGCGCCAGATTGCGGGTATTGAGAAAGCCGGTGCCCAGCTTATCGAGGATGTCCGCCAACGGCATATTCGCCGCCAGGCCGGTGATAAGCCCGGAGACGATAACCACCAGCACCGGATTGAAACGCAAGAGAAAACCGATAACGATGGCCGCAATGCCCATCAGCGGCCAAAGATTCACTGCAGTTTGCATAGTCGCTCCCGATTGTGTCGCCCCCTACCGGTTCGGCAGATTGCACCGATACGGTAAGGATTGAGCCTGTTGTGATGACGTGTTGTGTGATGTTGTGTTGTTATCATGTTGTTTGCTGCGGCGCCGTATTCACGCGGGCGAACACGGCGCCGGAATACGACCTTACCCGGCGGTGATGCGGGCCAGCACTGCGCCCGCCTGCACCATCTCGCCTTGCGCCGCCAGCGGCTCCAGCTTGCCGCTACGGTGCGCCGTTACCGACGTTTCCATTTTCATCGCTTCCATCACGGCGATAACCTCCCCTTCCTGAACCTGTTCCCCGGCCTGACGTTGCCAGCACTGTAACACCCCGGAAATAGGCGCCAGGCAAGCGTGCGTATTCGTTGCAACGTCAGTAACGGCGGCAGATATCGCCGCGCCGGAACGCAGATCCACCCCAGAGAGCAGCCCGGCGGGAATGCCCAACTGATGACGCCGTCCGTCCAGCTCGATAAAGGCGCGCACCATCTCCGGTTCGCTGCCCGGCAGCGGACGCGGCGCGATGGCGATATCAGCGGCGAAATCGGTTTCAATCCAGCGGGTATGTACCTTAAACCCCTCGGCTCCCGTAAAATCAGGGTGATCGACCACCGCCTGATGAAACGGCAGCACCGACGCCACCCCATCGATGCTGAACTCCGCCAATGCACGCCGGGCGCGCGCCAGTGCAATCTCCCGCGTCGGGCCGCTGACGATAAGCTTGGCCATCAGCGAATCAAACGCGCCGGGGATGGTCGAACCGGATTTCACGCCGCTATCAAGGCGAATACCCGGGCCGGCGGGCGGATCGAACCGCGTGACCGTACCTGGCGTCGGCAAAAAACCGCGCCCGGCATCTTCCGCGTTGATACGAAACTCAAACGCATGTCCGAGCGGTTCAGGCATCGCACTCAGCGTCAATGCGTGTCCTTCGGCGATGCGGAACTGTTCCAGCACCAAATCGATCCCGGTAGTCTCCTCAGTGACGGTGTGCTCCACCTGTAAGCGGGTATTCACTTCGAGGAAAGACAGACGCCCGTCGCGGCTCAACAGGAACTCCACCGTTCCGGCACCGACGTAGCCCGCCGCCGCGCAGATATTCCGCGCCGCCAGTTCGATCTGCTCGCGCAGGCTGTCATTCAGGAATGGCGCCGGGGCCTCTTCTACCAGCTTCTGGTTGCGGCGCTGCAACGAACAGTCGCGGGTACCCAGCACCACCACGTTGCCGTGACGATCCGCCAGCACCTGCGCCTCGATGTGACGCGGCTGATCCAAAAACTGCTCAACAAAGCATTCACCGCGGCCGAAAGCGGTAATCGCCTCACGTACGGCTGAATCATACAGCTCCGCCACTTCATCCAGACGCCAGGCCACTTTCATACCGCGACCGCCACCGCCGTAGGCCGCTTTGATGGCGATCGGCAAACCGTACTCGCGGGCAAACGCCACCACCTCGTCCGCGCTGCCGACCGGATCAGTCGTGCCCGCGACCAGCGGCGCCCCCACCCGATGCGCCAGCTGGCGCGCTTTTACTTTATCGCCGAGCATATCGATGCTTTCCGGATCCGGGCCGATCCACACCAGCCCCGCGTCCTGTACCGCACGGGCAAATTCAGCCCGCTCCGACAGGAAACCATACCCGGGATGCACCGCGTCTGCGCCGCTACGCTGCGCCACCGCGATGAGCCGTTCGATATTCAGATAAGTTTCATCCGGACGCTGTCCCGGTAATACCCAGGCCTCGTCCGCCAACGACACATGCAAAGCCTGGCTGTCGCTGTCGGCGTATACCGCCACCGATTGCAAACCATAGTCGCGACAAGCGCGGATGATGCGTACGGCGATTTCTCCGCGATTGGCAATCAATACTTTTTTCATCGTTGTTCTCAGTGTCCCGTATCAGGCGGTACCGGCGTCGGCCGGCAACGTTAATGCAGAAAAAGACGCGACCGCCCGGAAGCGGATGCGGGCGTTGACTGGCAATTGTCCCAACAGATCAAGATGATAAGCGGCAACACAGCCAATCACCGGATAGCCGCCGGTCAACGGATGGTCGACCGCGAACAGCACTGGCTGCCCGTTGGGCGGTACCTGAATCGACCCGGCGCAGGTGCCTTCGCTGGGCAGTTCGTGCAGCACTGCCCGCGCCAGCGGCGTATCAGCCTGCAAACGCAGTCCGACCCGATCCGACAGCAGCGTCACTTGCCATTCCTGCTCGATCAGCGCCTGCCAGGCCTCATCGGTGAACCAGTCGGTGCGCGGGCCGGCCACCACGTCCAGCGTGACGGTTTCTCCCGCCACCGGCAACGTCACGTCGCCCTCATCCGATACCTCGACCGCCGTCAACCGCCCAGGCGCCGACACCGGCAACCGGGTTCCGGCCCGCAGCGGCTCAGGCCCCAGCCGCGCCAGCGTGTCGGTCGCTAGGCTACCCATGACCGGCGTCACGGCAAAACCGCCGCGCACCGCCAGATAACTGCGTACACCGCAGGAGGGAATCCCGAGCGTCACGGTATCGCCGTCATCCAACGCGATTGGCGTAAACGGGCGGGCCTGCCATACCGCACCATCAGCGCGAGTGATGGTCACGGGACAAGGTGCCCCCGCCAGCGCCATGACCGTATGGCCCTCCACCTGGAACGCGAGCCCACCCTGTACGATTTCCAACACGGCGGTGCCCGGCGCGTTCCCCACCAAACGGTTGGCGCGGCGCATCGCGCCTTTATCCATAGCGCCGGATGCCGAGATCCCCTGCCCGGCCAGCCCTGGGCGGCCGGCGTCCTGCAACAGCGTCTGCAACCCGGCGGTGTTCACCACCAGGGCGCAACCGGTATCAAGCGGCGAAGGGGGCGCCGTTGCCGGCAACGCATCCGGGCGCATCACGGACACCGGCCGACGGCGGTTATCGCAAAACGTCACCCGCGATCCCGGCTGCAACAGCGCCGGAACGTCGCGCGCCAGATCCCACATTTTCAGCGGCGTAGTACCAATCAGCTGCCAGCCGCCGGGGCTCTCCTGCGGGTAGACCCCGCTGAACAGACCGGCCAGCGCCACCGCACCGGCGGGAATACGCGGCCGCGGGCTGTTGCGGCGCGGTACGTTCAGGTTTTCCCCGCCGGACAGGTAGGCAAAGCCGGGCGCGAAACCGGTAAACGCCACCATATAATCGTTACCGGTATGGCGCGCGATCACCTCACTGACGCTGATGCCCAGCAACTCCGCCACCTGCGGCAAATCTTCGCCTTGATAATCCACCGGGATCATCACCCTTTCCCCCTGACGTGTGTCGCTACGGCCGAGATCACAACCGGCGATCGCCTGCGCCAACCGGGCAAAAGAGGTGATGTGGGGATTGAAGCGCACCAGTAACGTACGTGCCGCCGGGATCATCTCTTCGACCCCATCGGGCGTCGTGTAGCGCAGCGCGTCAAACAGCGACAGGGTTTCATTCAGATCGCGCAGCTCCACCAGCAGCGCATTCAGGTTGACCGGAAGAAAGCGCATCATCATTTCCCCAAACGGCAAGGCGCGATGACAACGCCCGCCTGCGTCAGCGTCTGGCGGATCTGGCGCGCCATCGCCACCGCGCCGGGACTATCGCCGTGTACACACAACGATTGCGCCTCAACGCGCACTATCGAGCCGTCGATCGCTGCCACCGTGCCGGTAGTCACCAGTTGCAACATGCGCTCGGCGACCTGTTGCGGATCATGCAGCACCGAGCCGGCCAACGAGCGGGATACCAACGAGCCATCGGCATGATAGGCACGATCGGCGAAGGCTTCGGCGACTGTGTGCAACCCGTGTTCGCGAGCCAGCGTCAACAGCGGCGACCCCGCCAACCCGACCAACGTCAACGTGGGGTCAATCGCCTTAAGCGCCTCGATCACCGCCAGCCCCTGACGGCGATCGGCGGCGATGGTGTTGTACAGGGCGCCGTGCGGTTTTACATAGCTCACCCGTCCGCCCACCGACGCCGCCAGCCCTTGCAGCGCGCCGATCTGATAGATAACGTCTGCCGTCAATGCATCACTGGCCACCTCCATGTTACGGCGCCCAAACCCGCTCAAATCCGGGTAAGCGACATGCGCGCCGATAGCGACGTCACGCGCCACCGCGGCCCGTAACGTTGCGCGGATACCGGCCGGATCGCCGGCGTGAAAACCGCAGGCGATATTGGCGCTGGAGACGATATCCAGCATGGCGGCGTCATCACCCATCTTCCAGGCGCCGAAGCTTTCACCCAAATCACTGTTCAGATCGATCTGTTTCATTGCGCTGTCCTGTTCTCATTCATACGTATGCTAAGCAAAATCGATGCCATTGCTCTGCAAAATTTATTTTTTGTTGATTTATTAATTACAAATTGTTGAACAATATGCAACACCCCTTCTTGCGTGCCATGTCATGCACTGAACACATGGTTGGGAACGACGGCAAATGCACCACAACAAGGCATGATACGCACTAAAATCAGGCAACCTGGATATCCCCTCCGCCCTCAGCTTGCTGGTGCAGGTTGTTCTGTGTGAAGATGACCGCCAGCAGCGCTTATGCATATCCAAGGGACCCAGCCTGACCCCATGACGACAAAAAAAGAGACCGCCGAGTCACCCCGTACCCTGAACGACAGCGTCGCCGAAACCCTCCGTAACCGTATAACCCTTGGCGAATTTCACCCTGGGCAGCGCTTGTCAGAAGCGGCGCTCAGCGAAAGCCTGGCCATCTCCCGCAACACGCTGCGGGAAGTGTTCCGCCTGCTGACGCAGGAAGGGCTGCTCCGCTATGAACCCAATCGGGGCGTCTTTGTCGCAACGCCGGATATGTCCTCCATCATCGATATCTATCGCGTGCGACGTATTATCGAATGCCAGGCGCTGGCTAAGGCTTATCCGATGCACCCGGCGGTCAAAACCATGCGGGCAGCCATCGAGCGGGCGCGTCAGTGTTGCGAACAGCGCGACTGGATGGGCGTCGGCACCGCCAACATGGCGTTCCACACCGCCATCGTCGAACTGGCGGATAGCAAACGCCTCAGCACTTTTTATCGCCATGTCTCCGCCGAACTGCGGCTGGCATTCGGCCTGCTGGACGATCCCGAGCACCTGTATGTGCCTTATATCGACATGAACGCTCATATTTTGTCGTTACTGGAAGCAGGCAATACGCAGGAAGCCGCCGACACGCTGGAAAGCTATCTCGATCAGTCGCAACGGGTAATTCTGGCGTACTGGTCGCGCCGCACGGAATAACCGCCACGCGCAAAAAGTACGGTTCGGGAACACAGCAGGACAGGAAAAGCTTCACCCGCCGGGCGGCGGGTGAAGTGGGAAAGGCTTATTTCTGCGGACGCATGGCCGGGAACAGAATCACGTCGCGAATGGTGTGACTGTTGGTGAACAACATCACCAGACGGTCAATGCCAATACCCAGACCGGCCGTCGGCGGCAGGCCGTGCTCCAGTGCAGTGACGTAGTCTTCGTCGTAGAACATCGCTTCGTCATCGCCGGCGTCTTTCGCCGCCACCTGATCCTGGAAGCGTTGCGCCTGATCTTCCGCATCGTTCAGCTCGGAGAAACCGTTGCCGATTTCACGCCCGCCGATGAAGAATTCAAAGCGGTCGGTGATTTCCGGGTTCTGGTCATTGCGACGCGCCAGCGGAGAGACTTCCGCCGGGTATTCGGTGATGAAGGTCGGCTGAATCAGGTGCGCTTCCGCCACTTCTTCGAAGATCTCAGTGACGATACGGCCCAGACCCCAACTCTTCTCCACCTTGACGCCGATGGATTCGGCGATGGCTTTCGCCGCGTCGAAGCTGTCCAGATCCGCCATGTTGGTTTCCGGGCGGTATTTCTTGATCGCCTCACGCATGGTCAACTTCTCGAACGGCTTGCCGAAGTCAAACGTCTGGTCGCCATACGGCACTTCGGTAGTCCCCAGCACGTCCTGCGCCAGCGTGCGGAACAGCGACTCGGTCAGTTCGATCAGGTCTTTATAGTCCGCATACGCCATGTAGAGTTCCATCATGGTGAACTCAGGGTTATGACGCGGCGACACACCTTCGTTACGGAAGTTACGGTTGATCTCGAACACACGCTCAAAACCACCGACCACCAGACGCTTCAGGTACAGTTCCGGCGCAATACGCAGATACATGTCAATATCCAGCGCGTTGTGATGGGTGATGAACGGACGCGCGGACGCACCACCGGGGATCACCTGCATCATCGGGGTTTCCACTTCCATGAAGTCGCGACCCACCATGAACTGGCGAATACCGGCCAAAATCTGCGAACGCACGCGGAATGTCTGGCGAGAATCGTCGTTGGCGATCAAATCCAGATAACGCTGACGATAGCGGGTTTCCTGATCCGCCAGGCCATGGAATTTATCCGGCAGTGGGCGCAGCGCTTTGGTCAGCAGACGCAGCTCGGTACAGTGGATGGAAAGCTCACCGGTCTTGGTTTTAAACAGCTTGCCGCGCGCGCCGAGGATATCCCCCAGATCCCACTTTTTGAACTGCTCGTTGTAGACGCCTTCCGGCAGATCATCGCGGGAAACGTAAAGCTGAATGCGACCGCCCACGTCCTGCAGGGTAACGAAAGACGCTTTGCCCATGATACGGCGGGTCATCATACGGCCAGCCACGGTCACGTCCAGGCCCAGCGCTTCCAGCTCGTCGTTGTCTTTAGCGTCGTAGCCGGCGTGCAGCCGATCGGACGTACTGTCGCGGCGGAAATCGTTCGGGAACGCCACACCGTGTTCACGCAACGCCGCCAGTTTTTCCCGCCGCGTTCTGAGTTCGTTATTAAGATCCTGCGCCTGTTCGGCACCCTGATTTTGTGGTTCAGACATGTGGATTCCTTATAAACCCGCTTTCAAGCTTGCTTCAATGAATTTGTCCAGATCGCCATCCAGCACCGACTGGGTATTGCGTGTTTCCACCCCGGTACGCAGATCCTTGATGCGGGAGTCATCCAGCACGTAGGAACGGATCTGGCTTCCCCAGCCGATATCGGACTTGTTGTCTTCCATCGCCTGTTTCTCGGCATTTTTCTTTTGCAGTTCAAACTCGTACAGTTTGGCTTTCAACTGTCTCATCGCCTGATCTTTGTTCTTATGCTGAGAGCGGTCATTCTGACACTGGGTCACGATATTGGTCGGAATATGGGTAATACGCACTGCGGATTCGGTACGGTTAACGTGCTGGCCACCGGCGCCCGATGCGCGGTACACGTCGATGCGCAGATCGGCGGGGTTAATCTCGATATCGATATCATCATCCACTTCCGGGTAAACAAACGCGGAACTGAACGAGGTATGACGACGACCGCCGGAATCGAACGGGCTTTTACGCACCAACCGATGTACGCCGGTTTCGGTACGCAGCCAGCCGTAGGCATATTCGCCGACCACTTTGATAGTAGCGGATTTGATACCGGCCACTTCGCCTTCCGACTCTTCGATAACTTCGGTCTTGAAGCCTTTGCTTTCAGCCCAACGCAGATACATGCGCAGCAGCATGCTGGCCCAGTCTTGCGCCTCGGTGCCGCCGGAGCCGGCCTGCAAGTCGATGTAACAATCGGCGCTGTCGTACTCGCCGGAAAACATACGGCGGAATTCCAGCTGGCCGAGTTTATTCTCCAACTGATCCAGCTCAATGATGGTTTCGTTGAAAGTCTCTTCGTCGTCTTCCTCTACCGCCAGATCCAGCAGACCGGTGACATCTTCCAGCCCCTGATTCATCTGATCGATAGTATCGACGATCATTTCAAGCGAGGAACGCTCTTTGCCCAGCGCCTGCGCGCGATCGGGTTCGTTCCAGACGTCGGGCTGTTCCAGCTCGGCGTTGACCTCTTCCAGACGCTCTTTCTTAGCGTCGTAGTCAAAGATACCCCCTCAGAACAGCTGTCCGGTCAGACAGGTCCTGAATGCGGTTTTTTACCGGATTAATTTCAAACATGATTTTCGTTCTTTATGGTTGGTCATAGATGGCAAAACAGATTCAAACCGCGCATTGTAGCGGATTAACACCGTGGTTTATAGCCGTTTGCCGCTAATTCGGCCAAAGGCGCCCCGATTCAGGTTGGCCGCCGTTACAGCGGCCAAAGATGCTCGATCAACAGTTGCACCGAACGCTTGCCGCGATACTCATTGATCTCCAGCCGGTACACCATTTCCACTGCATTAATACTCGGATCAGGCCAGATGGCGGTATCGACATTAAACGCGATGCCATCTAACAACGGTACCTGTCCGGTTCCGCCGATGGGTTCAAACATCGCTTTCAAATGGCGCTCTTTTAACAAACGGGGCTTCAGAATACGAAAGCGGCCATCAAAAGACGGTTCCGGAAACGACTGCCCCCACGGCCCGGCTTCCCGCAGCATTTCCGCCGTTCCCAGCGTCAATTCCGGCGCGGCCAACTCGCCATCGGACCAGATAACCCCTTCAAGATGCGAGGCATCCAGCCACTCGCTTACCAGTTCGCCAAACCGCTCGCGAAACCGGTCAAACTGGCGCTCTTCCAGCGACAACCCGGCAGCCATGGCATGCCCGCCGAATTTCAGCATCATCCCCGGATGAAGGGTGTCCAGGCGCTCCAGCGCATCCCGCAAATGCAAACCGGGAATCGAGCGACCGGATCCTTTCAGTACGCCGTCACCCGCCGGCGCGAACGCAATCACCGGGCGATGGAACCGCTCCTTGATGCGCGAGGCCAGAATGCCCACCACGCCCTGATGCCATTCCGGGTGATACATCGCCAACCCATACGGTAATGTTGCCTGGCTGCGCTCCAACTGTTCACACAGTTGCAATGCTTCCACCTGCATGCCTTGCTCGATTTCCCGGCGCGTCTGGTTTAACGCATCCAGCTCGCTGGCCAGCATGCGCGCCTGTACGATGTCATCACACAGCAGCAGCGCCACACCGACCGACATATCATCCAGTCGCCCGGCGGCATTAAGACGCGGCCCCAGCGCAAAACCGAGATCGCTCGCCACCAATTTACCGGCATCACGGTTGGAGACTTCCAGCAACGCGCGAATCCCCGCGCGACACTTACCGGCCCGGATACGGCTTAACCCCTGCGCCACCAGAATACGGTTGTTGGCATCCAGCGGCACCACATCCGCCACGGTGCCCAACGCCACCAGATCCAGCAGTTCCGGTAGCTGAGGAACCGCAAGATTGCGTTGCGCAAACCAGCCGCTGTCGCGCAGACGTACAAACAGCGCCATCATCAAATAGAACGCGACGCCGACGCCCGCCAGCGACTTGGAAGGAAAGGCGCAATCCGCCAGATTCGGGTTAATTATCGCGTCCGCCGACGGCAGGGTTTCCCCCGGCAGATGGTGGTCAGTCACCAACACCCGGATGCCGCGCTGATGCGCGTCGTCGACCCCGGCATGGGAAGAGATACCGTTATCGACAGTCACGATCAGATCTGCGCCTTTAGCCGCCGCCTGCGCCACCACCTCCGGGCTCAGACCGTAGCCGTCCTCGAAGCGGTTCGGCACCAGATACTGCACCTGATCGCACCCCATCGCCCGCAGCGCCAGCACCGTCAGCGCGGTACTGGTGGCGCCGTCGGCGTCAAAATCGCCCACCACGACAACGCGCAACTGCTCGGCTAACGCCTGGCACAATAAATCTACCGCCGTCCCGATACCGGTCAATTGGCGATAATCCAGCAACCCGCGCAGGCTGCGATCCAGTTCCTGCGGGCCTTTCACCCCGCGTAACGCATAAAGACGCCGCAACAGCGGCGGCAGCGTGTCCGGCAAATCGCCGTGTTCCACCGTCGGACGGCGGCGAAGTTGAGGCATTACATTCACTGAGACTTAACCACCCGATTTCTGCGACGCCCGATGCGCTTCCAGCATCGCCATCATCTCTTTCGGATCCTGATACCCCGGCACTACCGTGCCGTCATCCAGCACAATCGCCGGTGTGCCCTGGACACCGAACAGAATACCCAACTGATAATGGGGCGCGATGACGGTTTTACAGGTGGCCGGCGAAATCTCATCGCCTTTCATCGCCGCGTCGAACGCCTTGTTACGATCCGCCACGCACCAGATGGACTGCATGTCTTTCTCAGCCTGCGAGTTCAGCCCCTGACGCGGAAACGCCAGATAACGCACGGTAATGCCCAGCGCGTTATAGTCCTTCATCTGCTCATGCAGCTTGTGACAGTAGCCGCAGGTGATATCGGTAAATACCGTGATCACATGTTTCTCCTTCGCGGCTTTGTACACAATCATCTGATCTTTGAGTGCTTCCATCTTGCTCATCAGGATACCGTTGGTGACGTTAACCGGCGTTTTGCCGCCGACATCGTACAACGGCCCCTGCAACAGATGCTTGCCGTCCTCGGTGATGTACAGCACGCCACTTTCCGTCAACAGCGTTTTCATCCCCGCGACCGGCGCCGGCTGAATCTCGGCGTTCTGCAAGCCGAGACGGCTCAACGTTTGTTTGATGGCTGCGTCATCCGCCTGAGCAACGCCGCCGCTCATCATCGCCGTCAGTACCGCCAGCACTAATACCTGTTTCTTCATCGATAAAATCCTGTTTTGAGGGCGACTGCCCGTGGCCATCCATCACGAACGGCCCTGTCGCCATAATCCTGCACGCCACCAGCCTCACGCTCGTGGATGATGCTGCTGATGCAGCTGTTTCAGACGCTCGGTGGCGACATGGGTATAAATCTGCGTAGTAGAAAGATCGCTATGCCCCAACAGCATCTGCACGACCCGCAAATCCGCACCGTGATTTAGCAGGTGAGTGGCAAAAGCATGACGCAAAACATGCGGAGAAAGTCTGGCGCTGTCAATACCGGCGAGCATCGCGTAGTGCTTTATCCGGTGCCAGAAAGTCTGGCGCGTCATTTGTCGGCCGCGGGTGCTGGGGAACATCACGTCGAGCGTTTGCCCGTCCAGCAACCAGGGACGGCCATACTCCAGATACTGTTCCACCCAATACACCGCGTCTTCCCCCAGCGGCACCAGCCGCTCCTTGTTGCCTTTGCCGATCACGCGCACCACGCCCTGGCGCAGGCTGACATCGCTCATCGTCAACCCCACCAGCTCAGAGACGCGCAACCCAGTGGCGTACAACACCTCCAGCATCGCTTTGTCGCGCAGTTCCAGCGGCTGCTCGGTGGCCGGTGCGGCCAGCAGCGATTCGACCTGCGCTTCCGTCAGATCCTTGGGTAAACGCTGGGGCAATTTGGGAGAAGAGAGCACGGCGCTCGGGTCATCCGGGCGAACTTTTTCCCGGTAGAGATACTGAAATAGGCGCCGCATGGCGCTCAGCAGACGGGCTGAGCTGGTCGCCTTGTAGCCGCCGTCCACCCGTTCGGCCAAAAAAGACTGCAGATCATCGGGACGGGCGTCAGACAGGCTGACATGGTGATGGGCCAGCCACGCCGCTAGCGTGCGCAGATCGCGGCGGTAGGACTGCAGCGTATTCTCCGCCAGATTGCGCTCCAACCAGACGGCATCCAGGAACTGTTCAATTCGCATCTGGTCTTGTTCGTTCATCCGCTTTTCCTCCTGTATGCCGTTGCCGGGCTCGTATTATGCCTCACCCACGCCGTCGTGGCCTAAAACGCGATGGGAATAGGCGCTAAATCCCCCCGTCGACGCGGTCGCCCCCGGCATTAACGCCCTATCATCGAAAATACCGCTGATGAGTACAACCTGTTGTACTTGAAACAAAAAAATCCGTGAATAAATTCACATTTTCGCCTCAATATTTCGCATTTTCCCATGACGTGCCAGGTAGCATGACCTTCATCACAAAATGACCAACCATGCCCAATCAATACTGATTCCAACAAGAAAGACAGGAGTCCAGTATGTTGGAATCAAGCAAAGTGCCGGCGCTAACCCGAGCGATAGAAATCATGAATCTGATCGCCCGCCGGGGCCCATTGCCCGCCGCTGCCATCATCGCCGAACTGGCGATCCCGAAAAGCACCGCCTATTTGTTGCTGACCGAGTTGAAACGGCATCGTTTCATTTCCGTGGATGTCAACGACAACTACTGCCTGTGGACCAAATTGGTAGAGCTGGCGGAGCACGCGCTCAGCAAAATCGATCTGCGCGATATCTCCCGCTCGCGTCTGACACAGTTGATGGAGCAAACCAACCTGCTGTGCCATCTGGGTATCATCGATAACGAAAATGCTTACTACATTCTGAAAATTGAGTCGCCATCCACCATCAGCGTGCGCTCTCACGAGGGAAAAAGCCTGTCGCTATCCCGCTCCGGCATCGGAAAATGTCTGCTCGCCTGGCAACCGGAGGCACAACGCGACCGGATTATCGACAGCCTCGATTTCACGGCCAAAACCCCACACACCCTCACCTCGCCGGAACAACTGCGTAACGAACTGAACAACATCCGCCGCCAGGGCTGGAGCTATGACCACGGCGAAGATTACGTGGATGTTCGCTGCGTCGCCGCACCGGTATTCAACGGCCGAAACGAACTCACTGCCGCCATTTCGGTGGTAGGGACACGGTTGCAAATCAATGATGACAACCGGGATCTGCTGGCGAGCCAAACTATCGCCTGCGCCAGGGACATATCTCGCTTACTGGGCTGGAGAAGTCCGTTCGAACTCCAGACAGCCTAAGCACACCATAACGATAACAGTGGAGAATGAAAGATGACCTTACCAACCATCAAACACGTCCGGGCCTGGTTTCTGGGCGGCGCCACCGCGGAAAAAGGCAGCGGCGGCGCGGATTACCACGACCAGGGCAACAATCACTGGATTGACGACCACATCGCCACACCGATGAGCAAATACAAACAGTACGAACAATCACGCCAGTCCTTCGGGATCAACGTACTGGGCACGCTGGTAGTGGAAGTGGAAGCCAGCAACGGCCAGACCGGTTTCGCCGTCTCCACCGCCGGAGAAATGGGGTGTTTTATCGTCGAAAAACACCTCAACCGCTTCATCGAAGGGAAATGCGTCAGCGATATCAAATTGATCCATGACCAGATGCTGGGTGCCACCCTGTACTATTCAGGTTCCGGCGGCCTGGTGATGAACACCATTTCCTGCGTTGATCTGGCACTGTGGGACCTGTTCGGCAAAGTGGTGGGATTACCGGTGTATAAACTGCTCGGCGGCGCAGTGCGCGATGAAATCCGCTTCTACGCCACCGGCGCACGCCCGGATCTGGCCAAGGAGATGGGATTTATCGGCGGCAAAATGCCGACCCACTGGGGCCCGCACGACGGCGATGCAGGCATCCGCAACGATGCAGCGATGGTGGCGGAGTTCCGTGAAAAATGCGGCCCGGATTTCTGGCTGATGTTGGATTGCTGGATGAGTCAGGACGTCAACTATGCCACCAAACTCGCCCACGCCTGCGCGCCTTATAACCTGAAATGGATCGAAGAGTGCCTACCGCCGCAGCAGTACGAAGGCTACCGCGAACTCAAACACAACGCGCCCGCCGGCATGATGGTCACGAGTGGCGAACACCACGGCACCCTGCAATCTTTCCGCACGCTGGCGGAAACCGGCATCGACATCATGCAACCAGACGTTGGCTGGTGCGGCGGCCTGACCACGCTTGTCGAAATCGCGGCCATCGCCAAATCCCGCGGACAACTGGTGGTGCCGCACGGTTCCTCCGTTTACTCCCATCATGCGGTGATCACCTTCACCAACACGCCGTTCAGCGAATTCCTGATGACCAGCCCGGACTGTTCGACGTTACGTCCACAGTTCGACCCTATCCTGATCGACGAACCGGTGCCGGTGAATGGCCGCATGCACAAGTCCGTGCTGGATAAACCGGGCTTCGGCGTCGAACTGAACCGGGAGCTCAAGCTACAGCGTCCCTACACTCACTGATCGCGCCGTCGCGGCCTGCGCGTCTGACGGCAGACCGCGATCCCCCATTACCTCTGACGAGGACGACACGATGAATACCGTTCTGGAAGGCGCGGTGAAGAAGAACCGCGCGCGTTTAATACCCTTTATGCTGGCGTTGTACATCCTGGCTTTTCTCGATCGCTCGAATATCGGGTTCGCCAAAGAGACCTACCAGTTAGATACCGGCCTGAGCAACGAGGCCTACGCCCTCGGCGCCGGCATTTTCTTTGTGGTGTACGCCTTCCTCGGCGTACCCGCAAACCTGTTGATGCGCAAATGGGGCGCTCGCCGCTGGATCGGCAGCACCACGGTGGTATGGGGCCTGCTCTCCACCGCGATGGGTTTTGCCGACAATGAAGCCAAATTCCTGCTCGTCCGCACACTGCTGGGCGCCGCAGAGGCCGGCTTCTTCCCTGGCATGATCTATCTGACCTCGCAATGGTTCCCGCAGAACCACCGCGGCCGCATTATGGGGCTGTTCTATATGGGGGCGCCGCTGGCGCTGACGCTGGGCTCGCCGCTGTCCGGCGCATTGCTGGAAATGCACGGTTTTATGGGGCACCCCGGCTGGTTCTGGATGTTTATCATTGAAGGCGGACTGGCGGTAGCGGCCGGCGTATACACCTTCTTCTACCTGGACGATACGCCGCAGCAGGCACGCTTTTTATCCGCAGAGGAAAAACGCACGCTGATCGCCGAACTGGCGGGTGAAGAAGAAAAGAAATCCGCCTCCCGCTTTACCGATGCCATCAGCAACGGCCGCGTCTGGCAACTGGCGCTAATTTACATGACCATCCAGATCGCGGTGTACGGCCTGATATTCTTCCTGCCGACACAGGTCGCGGCGCTGATGGGCACTAAAGTCGGTTTTGTCGCTTCGCTAGTCACCGCTATTCCCTGGGTCGCGGCACTGTTCGGCACGTTGCTGATCCCGCTGTATTCCGACAAAACCGGCAATCGCCGCAACGTTGCCGCCGTCACCCTGCTGTGCGCCGCGTTGGGCATCGGTATCTCCGGGCTGGTTAGCCCGCTGCTGGCGATTATCGCCCTGTGTGTTGCGGCTATCGGTTGCATCGCGGTACAACCGGTGTTCTGGACCATGCCGACCCAATTGCTATCCGGCACGGCACTGGCGGCAGGGATCGGCTTCATCAATCTGTTTGGCGCCATCGGCGGCTTTCTGGCGCCCCTCATCCGCGTCAAAGCCGAAGCCATGTTCCATAACAATGCGGCCGGTCTGTTGACGCTGGCCGGGGTCGCCATCATCGGCACGTTGATTATGCTCACTCTGAGCGTGGCAAAACAGGCGGCGCTGACCACTCAGGTCAATCGTTAACCCCCCTGGAAGTAAGGACGACTATCATGAACAGTGAGTTAGAGAAAAATACCTTGAGCGAGCGGGTATTGGTCAACCCATTCAAACGAGGACTGCAAACCGGAGAAGTACAGATCGGCCTTTGGCTGAGCAGCACGTCTTCCTACCTGGCGGAAATTGCGGCGACATCCTGCTATGACTGGTTGCTGATCGACGGCGAGCACGCACCCAATACTATGCAGGATCTCCACCACCAGTTGCAGGCTATCGCGTCATATGCCAGCCAGCCAGTCATCCGGCCGGTGGAAGGGCAACGCAGCATTATCAAGCAAGTGCTGGATATCGGCGCCCGCACACTGCTGATTCCGATGGTGGATACCGCCGAACAGGCCAGAGAGGTCGTGTCGGCCACCCGTTATCCGCCCCACGGCACCCGCGGTGTCGGCGCCAGCGTCGCCCGTGCCGCTCGTTGGGGACGGGTGGAACACTATATGGCGAAGGCCAATGATGAGCTATGCGTACTGATTCAAGCGGAAAGCAAAACCGCGCTGGATAACCTGGACGAGCTGTTGCAGGTGGACGGTATCGACGGCGTATTCATCGGCCCCGCCGACCTCTCCGCGTCGCTGGGCTACCCCGACAACCCCGGGCATCCGGAGGTGCAACGGATCATCGAACAGAGCATCCGCCGCATTCGCGCGGCTGGTAAGGCCGCTGGTTTCCTCGCCGTGGATCCGGACATGGCGAAAAAATGCATTGCCTGGGGCGCTAACTTTGTCGCCGTCGGCGTCGATACCATGCTCTACACCCAAGCGCTGGATGCGCGTCTGGCGATCTTTAAAACCGGCCTGACGGACGCGGCACCCGCCAAAACCAGCTACTAAACGCCGGGCACCGCCAGGGACGGCTGTGCCACCACGACGAACGGCAAAATAGCCACATGTTGCTCTGCTTAACCGTTTGTTGTCGGTAATTTCCCTGCGTGATCGTTCCCTTTGCATGTTTGGGGTTCTATCCGGAAATCATTCTCAACTTCATAACATCCTGTGGCAAAAACACAGGCCAAAGGCATTATATTTTCTGATTGTGAAGTATGGCGGAATGCCCTTGCAGCAATAGCTGTCGCCCAAAGCGGCATAGGTTTGAAAAGAACTTTTTTATATGCGTAGAATGGTGATCCACGTGTTAAAAAATGAAAAAACTTATGCAAGCATCCATCTCAACCATTGACAATGAAGCGCCAGAGGCGCCCGTAAACTCACGCAACAAAGTAGTGGTCGCCTCACTGGTCGGCACCGCTATCGAGTTCTTTGATTTTTATATTTATGCCACTGCGGCGGTGTTAATTTTCCCGCACATTTTCTTCCCGAAAGGCGATGAAACCGCAGCCACCCTGCAATCGCTGGCAACCTTCGCCATCGCGTTCGTCGCCCGTCCAATCGGTTCTGCGCTGTTTGGCCACTTTGGTGATCGCGTCGGACGCAAAGTCACTCTGGTCGCCTCGTTGTTGACCATGGGGATCTCCACCGTATTGATCGGCTTGCTGCCAAGCTACGAAACCATCGGCATTCTGGCGCCGCTGCTGTTGGCGTTGGCCCGTTTCGGCCAGGGGTTGGGGCTCGGCGGCGAATGGGGCGGCGCGGCGTTGCTGGCCACCGAAAACGCGCCGGCGCACAAACGCGCGCTGTACGGCTCTTTCCCGCAGTTGGGCGCACCTATCGGCTTTTTCTTCGCCAACGGTACGTTCCTGCTGCTCTCTTGGGCGTTGAGCAACGAACAGTTCATGAACTGGGGATGGCGCGTTCCTTTCATCGCTTCCGCCATACTGGTCATTATCGGCCTTTACGTGCGCGTATCCCTGCATGAATCACCGGTGTTTTCAAAAGCGATCAAATCTGGCAAGCAAGTCCGCGTTCCTTTGGGTACGCTGCTGACCCGTCATATGAAAGCCACCATCCTTGGCACATTCATCATGCTCGCCACTTATACGCTGTTCTACATCATGACGGTCTACTCCATGACTTACGGCACCACACCCGCGCCGGCCGGTCTGGGGATCCCGCGTAATAACTTCCTGTGGATGTTGATGATGGCCGTAATCGGTTTCGGATTGACCATTCCGATTGCAGGCTATCTCGCCGACACCATCGGTCGCCGCAAAACCATGATACTGGTGACTGTGAGTATGCTGGTATTTGCGATGCTGTTCCCATCGCTGCTGGGCTCCGGTAATCAAGCGTTGATCATGGCATTTCTGGTTATCGGTCTGAGTATGATGGGGCTGACCTTTGGCCCGATGGGCGCGCTGCTGCCCGAACTGTTCCCGACGGAAGTCCGTTATACCGGAGCCTCTTTCTCCTATAACGTCTCTTCCATTCTGGGTGCCTCCGTAGCGCCTTACATTGCCGCTTGGCTCACCAGCCACTATGGCCTGTTCTATGTCGGTTTGTATCTGGCGGCAATGGCTTCGCTGACGCTGCTGGCGCTGATTTTGACGAAAGAAACACGTCATCAGTCGCTGAGTTGATACCCAAAGGGATGGAGGGCCGCCCTTCATCCCTTATTCTTCCCCCGCTTCCCTGTACGGCTCCGCGATATTTCGTTAGGCTAACAGCCACCGTTTGGCGAGCTGCTGCACGTATCGCGCATATCGCCCCCACTGATGCAATCACATTTATACGCTTATGAAGATCGGACTTTTTTACGGTTCCAGCACTTGTTATACCGAAATGGCGGCAGAGAAAATCCGCGATGTTCTGGGAACCGAACTGGTAGAGATGAATAACGTCAGGGATGTCGATCCCCATCGAATGGAGCAGTACGACGTGCTGATCCTTGGCATTCCCACCTGGGATTTCGGCGAAATTCAGGAAGACTGGGAAAACATTTGGGCTCAACTGCCACGCCTAAATCTGACAGGAAAAATCGTGGCGCTGTTCGGCATGGGCGACCAAGTGGAATACAGCGAATGGTTTTTGGATGCGCTCGGTATGCTGCATCAACAGCTCAAACCACTGGGTGTCCGCTTTATTGGTTATTGGCCGGTGGCCGGCTACGATTTTACCAGCGCCAAACCGTTGACCGAGGATGGCAAACATTTTGTCGGGCTGGCGCTGGACGAGGTCAATCAATACGATCTGAGCGACGAACGTATCGGGCAGTGGTGTGAGCAAATTTTGTTGGAAATGGCGGCAATGTTGTAAGGCTGATGATTCGCTGACACCAGGGCGTCAGCGACGGGGGGATTCCGTAGAGTGAGAATGATATTGCCCGAGCAACTGGCACAGGTTCCGCCATTCATCGTTCCCCATACTGTCCGACGCCAGCCACAGCCGCTGCCGCCCTTTACCATCCACCGCCCGTAGCGACAGCAGCATGCCGCTCTTCAACATACAGGGACGCCGGATGATATCCCAGTCCCGATGCTGCCAACGCAAATGGCGATCGTCGCGCAACGAAATTTCGCCATGGCGAGACTTGATATTGCGCTGGCTGCGCACAAAACCGAACACCACCAGCGTTACCAATCCCAGCCAAACCAGCGCATACCCTTCCGGCCAAGGGGCCAGCAACACCAGCAGCAGCAATAGCCCATGCATCAGCAGTGAAAACAACTGCATCCGCCAGGATACACGCAAATCACATCGCCACAGGGCCACGATGTTTATTTCGCGTTTGAATGAGGGAAACCATGCGTTTCAGGTCAGGATCCGCCGGCTCGCCATGATTCATCAACCAGTTGAACAGATCGGGATCGTCACACTGCAGTAAACGAACGAAATGGTGCTTATCGTCATCGTTCAGGTTGTCATATTCATGCTCGAAAAACGGCATGATGGAGATATCCAGTTCGCGCATTCCGCGCCGGCAAGCCCAATGAATACGTGCCTTATTATCAATATCCATGTTCTCTAACCCACAGTTGACGGTTCATACCGCAGTACCCGGTTATTCTACCCGATTGACATCGTCTAATAGTAACACTTTGACATATTTTAGCCCGTTTTATTCATTACAACCGGCATTCCGCGAGCCAATTCGCATAAGCCAGGTTCGCCTTCTCCACCAATAAGCGCTTGCAAAGCATCCCCGCTCTTTTACCATTAAGCCATTCGCTAAAAGCACTTGCAGGCAGGATCCTACTATGGCTATTCGTTTTCCGTTTACCCCAAAACCGCTGTTTGCCGCATCGCAGCTCGATGCCACGCTCATTTCGCTGGAAGATTGGGCGCTGGTCACGCTGACAGGGCCGGACACCGTCAAATATCTGCAAGGGCAGCTCACCGCCGACATCACTGCGTTACAGCCTCACCAGCACACCCTAAGCGCGCATTGCGACGCCAAAGGGAAAATGTGGAGCGACCTGAGACTGTTCCACTACGGCGACGGACTGGCCTATATCGAACGTCGCAGCGTGCGGGAAAACCAACTCAGCGAACTGAAGAAATACGCGGTTTTCTCCAAAATCACGTTGAGCACGGATGACGACGCTGTCCTGCTTGGGGCGGCTGGTCATGAAATCCGCATGCAATTAGCCACTCAGTTTTCCTCTCTTCCCGATGCAGACACCCCGGTAGTACAGCAGGACGGCGCCACGCTGTTGTATCTGCCGCAACCTACCGAACGTTTCCTGTTGGTACTCACGCCGGAAACAGCGCACTCGCTGGTTGCCGCATTTGAGCACCGCATCGCCTTCAATGACAGCCGCCAGTGGCTGGCGCTGGACATAGCCGCCGGCCAACCCATTATTGACAGCGCTAACAGCGCGCAGTTCATTCCTCAAGCCACCAATTTGCAGGCATTACAGGCGATTAGCTTTACCAAGGGGTGCTATACCGGCCAGGAAATGGTAGCGCGCGCCAAATATCGTGGCGCCAACAAGCGCGCGCTCTACTGGTTGTCGGGCACAGCGGCGTCATTGCCGTCCGCCGGCGATGAACTGGAATGGCAATTAGGGGATAACTGGCGACGCACCGGGACAGTGCTGGCGGCCAGCCGATTACAAGATGACACGGTCTGGGTGCAAGCGGTTCTGAACAACGATCTGGCGCCCGATAGCACACTGCGCGTGCGGGAAGACGAGAGCAGCAACCTGGCGATTCAACCGTTGCCTTACTCTCTGGCGGAATAATACTTCCATCCAGCCACAAATAAGCCCGCATGCGGGCTTATTTATTCGAGCAGGGACTGAGATTACACGTACAGATAAATCGCCAGAAAATGGCAGACACTCCCCCCCAGCACAAACCCGTGCCAGATGGCATGATTGAACGGAATCCGCCTGGAGACGTAAAACACCACCCCTAACGTATAAATCGCGCCGCCAATGGCCAGCAGGGTGATGCCCGCTGCTGAAAGCGTCATGGCCAACTGATAGATCACGATCAGCGACAACCAGCCCATCGTCAAATAGGTGATAAGCGACAGCACTTCAAAACGGTGGGCAAACGCCAGTTTGAAGATCACACCCAACAGCGCCAGGCTCCAGATAGTAATCATCAAACCGTCCGCCAGCGGAGAATTCAGCCCCACCAACAGGAAAGGCGTGTAAGTGCCGGCAATCAGCAGATATATCGCACAGTGATCAAATTTTTTCAGCCAACGCTTAGCGCGCTGATGAGGAATAGCGTGATACAGCGTGGAGGCAAGGAACAGCAGAATCAGACTGCCGCCATAAAGGCTGTAACTGGTAATCGCCATGGTACCTGCGCCATTATTGACTGCCTGCACCAACAACAGCACCAACCCGACAATACCGAAAATAAAACCGATCCCATGACTAACGCTATTCGCAATTTCCTCTGCCAGCGTATAACCCGAGTCCCGCACATTCTTTGTCATTGCCAACCTCTTACTTTTTTGCTCAGCCCGCGACCAAGAGGCATCCCTACCCTGTTGAACAAGCTTTGCGCAGCTTAACTGAGAACAATTCCAGTGTACACCTGTACGCTAAAATAAAAACGCAGCAACGCTACCTATCTAAGAGTGTCATTCCTTGTGTTTTTCTCCTTAACATCCCCTACAATTGCCACAATTTCATGACAAGAGATAAGTCGAATGTCGCAAGCAACCCCCGTGCTGGACTTTGGTTCAATGACCAACGTAGTCCGGTTTCTGATAGAGATCGATAAACTTAAAACGGTGCAGCGCCGCACTAAAATCATCGGCACGTCGCGTCAGGAAGACTCTGCCGAGCACAGTTGGCATTTTGCGGTATCGGTGATGAGCCTGGCGCCGTTCACCGGGCCGGACGTAGATATTCAACGTGTTATTCAGATGGCGTTACTGCACGACATCGTCGAGATCGACGTCGGCGACGTACTGGTATACGACCTGCAGGCACGTGCCGCAGTCGAGGAGCAGGAGCAGGCGGCGGCCCGACGTATTTTCGGCTTGCTGCCGGAGCCACAAAACAGCCACTTTTTGCAACTGTGGCAAGAATATGAAATGGGCGAAACGCCCAGCGCGCGTTTTGCCCAACTGGTGGATCGCGTCATCCCGATCCTGATCAACCTGCACAACCAGGGGCAAAGCTGGGTGGAAAACGGTATCCGTCTGGAACAGGTGATTAATCGCAACGCCTTTATCGAATCCATCAACCCGGAGCTATGGCGTTATCTGCAACAGCACCTGAAAGAGGCACAGCGAAACGGGTGGTTGAAATAGCACGTTGATACGGCACAACGTGCCGCTTATCAATGCACTCATCGCTTAATTTTTACCGCTCCCCCCGCGTCCTTATTCGGGAGACGAGTCTCCCGAATGTGCTTTTCCGATAGCTGCGCTTACTGATATTCGCTCATCGGTACGCAGGAGCAGAACAGGTTACGGTCGCCGTACACATCATCCAGACGCTTCACCGCTGGCCAATATTTGTGCGACTGCCCGGCAGGGAACGCAGCCAGTTCACGGCTGTAGGCATGCGGCCATTCACCGGCCAGCTCGGTCTGCGTATGCGGCGCATTCACCAGCGGGTTATCGTCCTGCGGCCATTCGCCCGCGACGACTCGCTCGATCTCGGCATGAATCGCCAACATGGCGTCGATAAAGCGATCCAACTCCACTTTGCTTTCCGATTCGGTCGGTTCAATCATTAACGTTCCCGCTACCGGAAACGACATGGTCGGCGCATGGAAACCGTAATCGATCAGACGTTTGGCGACATCCATCTCACTAATGCCAGTACGCTCTTTCAGCGGCCGAATATCCAGAATGCACTCGTGCGCCACCAAGCCATTCCGGCCGGTATACAACACCGGGTAGGCGTCTTTCAAACGGGTCGCAATATAGTTGGCGTTTAGGATCGCCACCTGGCTGGCCTGCTTCAACCCTTCCGCACCCATCATACGGATATACATCCAGCTAATGGGCAGAATGGAAGCGCTACCGAATGGCGCGGCGGATACCGCCCCTTGTCGGGTCAGCAATTCGTCGATCTGCACCACCTGATGCCCGGGAACAAACGGCGCCAGATGCGCTTTCACGCCAATCGGCCCCATACCAGGGCCGCCGCCGCCGTGCGGGATGCAGAAGGTTTTATGCAGATTGAGGTGCGATACATCAGCACCGATATACCCCGGCGAGGTGATGCCCACCTGCGCGTTCATGTTGGCGCCGTCCAGATACACCTGCCCACCGTACTGATGGACGATCTGACACACTTCGCGAATGGTTTCCTCGTACACACCATGCGTCGACGGGTAAGTGACCATGATGCAGGAAAGCTGGTTGCCCGCCTGCTGCGCCTTGTCGCGCAGATCGTGCAAGTCGATATTACCCTGCTTATCGCAGGCCACCACCACCACCTGCATACCCGCCATCTGCGCGGATGCCGGGTTGGTGCCGTGGGCGGAACTCGGGATCAAACAGATGCTGCGCTTACCCTCGTTGCGGCTTTCATGATAGCGGCGGATCGCCAGCAGGCCGGCATATTCGCCCTGCGCGCCGGAGTTAGGTTGCATGCATACCGCGTCGTAACCGGTCAGTTGCACCAGCCAGGAAGAGAGTTGCTCGATCAACACGCGGTAGCCCTGCGCCTGTTCCGGCGGACAGAACGGATGCAGTTCGGCGAATTCCGGCCAGGTGATCGGCAGCATTTCGGCCACGGCGTTAAGTTTCATGGTGCAGGAACCCAGCGGGATCATCGCCTGATTCAGCGCCAGATCCTTACTTTCCAACCGATGCAGATAACGCATCATGTCGGTTTCACTGTGATAGCGGTTGAACACTGGGTGCGCCAGAATAACATCGTCGCGCAGCAACGTTGCCGGAACAGACGCTGTGCCGGCGCTTACCGCCGCATCCAGCGTATCGATATCCAGGCCGTGATCGTCGCCCAACAGCACGGCGAACAACGCCAGCACATCGAAACGGGTAGTGGTTTCGTCCAATGCGATACCCACCGCACCATCCAGATCGGCACGCAAGTTGATGCCGAGATTCCGAGCCCGGCTCAGTATCGCTGTGTTGTCCGCCACGTTGACCGTCAGCGTGTCGAACCAGGTGTCGTGACGCAGTGTCAGCCCAGCCTGTCGCAGCCCCGCCGCCAGAATATCGGCCAACCGGTGGATTCGCTGCGCAATGCGCTTCAAGCCCTGCGGGCCGTGATAAACGGCGTACATTCCGGCGATATTGGCCAGCAGTACCTGCGAGGTACAAATATTGGAGTTGGCTTTTTCACGGCGGATATGCTGTTCGCGCGTCTGCATCGCCATACGCAGTGCGATGTTGCCTGCGGCGTCGCGCGATACCCCGATGATACGTCCAGGCATGGCGCGCTTATATTCATCGCGACAGGCAAAAAACGCGGCGTGCGGGCCGCCATAACCCATCGGCACGCCGAAACGCTGCGCTGACCCCAGCACGATATCCGCGCCCTGCGCGCCCGGCGAAGTCAGCAGCACCAGCGCCATGATATCCGCCACCACGCTGCAAATGACCTTGCGCGCCTTGAGCGCTGCCATCAACGCGCCGTAGTCGTGCAGTTCGCCGGTGGTGCCGGCCTGTTGCAACAATACGCCGAAGATATCGTCATGGTTCAACGCTTCATCGGCCTTGCCGACAATCACATCAAAACCGAAGGTTTGCGCACGGGTGCGCACGACATCCAGCGTTTGCGGATGCACATCATCCGCGACAAAGAAACGGTTTGCCTGCTTGAGTTTGCTGACGCGCCGGGCCATCGCCATCGCTTCCGCCGCGGCGGTCGCTTCATCCAGCAACGAGGCGGAAGCCAGATCAAGCCCCGTCAGATCCTGCGTCAACTGTTGAAAATTCAATAGCGCTTCCAGTCGCCCCTGAGACACTTCCGGCTGATACGGCGTGTAAGCGGTATACCAACCCGGATTCTCCAGCACGTTGCGTAGGATCACCGGCGGTGTCAGTACCGCATGGTACCCCATGCCGATATAGCTTTTGAAACGCTGGTTACGGCTGGCGATCGCCTTCAGTTCGGCCAGCGCCTGATGTTCCGTCGTCGCCTCGCCCACTGCCGGCGGCGCGGCCAGTTGGATATCGGCGGGAACAATCTGGCGGATCAGCGCATCCAGAGAATCCGCGCCAATTGTGGTCAGCATCTGCTGCTGTTGTTCAACGGACGGACCAAGATGACGCTCCACAAAAGCGCTGTTCTGTTCAAGTTGACTGAGAGTCTGGGTCATTAGGGGAGTTTCCTGCATCACACAAAATCAAGCGGACAACAAAATGCCCCGCCACGGCAAGGGTGAACGGGGCATCTCAATTACTCGTCTTCGTCGCCGTCTTCTTCTTCCAACAGCGCCTGGTAGCCTGCGGCATCCAGCAGTTCGTTCAGTTCGGATTCGTCAGACGCTTTGATACGGAACAACCAACCCTCCGCGTAAGGCGCGCTGTTGACCAGCTCCGGAGCGCCTTCCAGCTCTTCATTGATAGCCACGATTTCACCGCTGATCGGAGCGTACACATCCGACGCCGCCTTCACGGACTCCGCCACGGCGCAGTCATCACCCGCGTTCACCACGCTGCCGATTTCCGGCAGATCGATGAAGACCATATCACCCAATAGCTCCTGGGCATGTTCAGTAATACCGATGCTATAAACACCGTTACCCTCCGCCATCACCCATTCATGAGACGAGGTATATTTTAGTTCTGCCGGAACATTGCTGCTCATTGCTACCTTCTCCTTCCATTCAAGCCAAAATTAAAACTGAACAACCGCTTTACCTGCGCGAACAAAATTCGGTTTGGTCACGCGCACCGGCATCTCGCGGTTGCGAATCAGAACGATTGCCTGCTCGCCAATCCCCTGCGGAACACGGGCCAACGCGATGCTGACACCCAGAGTGGGCGAGAATGACCCGCTGGTGATCACCCCTTCGCGCACCACGCCCTGATCATCAGTAAACTGCACCGTCTGGCCATGACGCAATACCCCTTTCTCCGTCATCACCAAGCCCACCAATTGTTCGGTGCCCGCATCACGCTGACGTTCCAGCGCATCACGCCCGATAAACCGGCGATCGTCCGGCTGCCAGACGATAGTCCACCCCATATTGGCGGCCAGCGGCGAAACCGTTTCGTCCATATCCTGGCCATAGAGATTCATGCCCGCTTCCAGGCGCAAGGTATCACGAGCGCCGAGCCCGCAGGGCTTCACACCGAGCGCCAGCAGTTGCTGCCAGAAACTGACCGCCAGCTCCCGCGGCAGCGCGATTTCATAGCCCGCTTCGCCAGTATAGCCAGTGGTGGCGACGAACAGGTTATCAGCCTGTACGCCAAAGAACGGTTTCATCCCCGCTACCTGCGCACGCTGAGCATCGCTGAACAAACTGCGGGTTTTCTCCTGCGCCAGCGGCCCCTGTACGGCGATCAGCGACAGATCGTCGCGCTCGCGGATCTCCACCGAGAAAGGCGCTGCCTGCTCGCGGATCCAGGCCAGATCTTTTTCGCGCGTGGCGGAGTTGACCACCAGACGGAAATAATCTTCCTGTAGAAAATAGACGATCAGGTCATCAATCACGCCGGCGGACGGCGTCAGCATGGCGGTATACAACGCCTTACCGGACTGCGTCAGTTTGGCAACATCATTTGCCAGCAAATAACGCAGAAATTCGCGGGTACGCGCGCCATGCAGATCCACAATCGTCATGTGGGAAACATCAAACATGCCGGCGCTGTTGCGTACCGTGTGGTGTTCTTCCAGTTGAGAACCGTAATGCAGCGGCATCATCCAGCCGTGAAAATCCACCATTTTGGCGCCATCGGCCAGGTGTTGCTCATACAACGGGGTTTGCTTTGCCATCTTTTCCCTCTCGGTCAACGGTGCAAGACAGTGCTTCTTTCACTGCGCAAACGTTTATCTTGGAACTGAACTTACCACCGTTGCTTGCGCTTCACCACTCCCCTATCCATAAGTTTATTTATATAAACACCCAATAACACATAAAAATCCCCAATCGACACAAAAGAATATAAATCCCAAAAAATGGATAAATTTAAAAATAAAAACCAATTAATAATCAAAAAACAAAAATAAAAAACAAAAAATACGCAGATTACAGATAGGGATATTATATAAACCATTCACTTTGGATTAGATAAAATAATGCGAAAAAACAGCAAAATTAGATTATTTCAAGCAAGCGGACACATCGCTGCCAGCGATGGTCATGCCAAGACTCGCACCACCGCAGAGCACAAAAGCGGTGCGTTTCCCGCTCCCGTGCTCTGCGACCACCGGTGTCATCCATGCAGCTAGCGGTGTTAATCATTAGCCAACCATCGATAAATTCAGCGCTTTCGTTAAAAAAATAATAATTGGCACTAATAATGCTTATTCATTGTTGAACAATTTAAACCATACCGACACCAGGAGAACGCCATGAAAACCATACTGAAAGGCCTGATCTGTTCATTGCCCCTGCTATTGCTGCCGTTGACCGGGCAGGCCCGTACGCTGCAACCCGGCGTATTGACCATCGGATCGGATCTGACCTATCCACCGTACAACTACCTGAAAAATAACCAACCCGCCGGTTTCGACGCCGAGCTAATGACACTGATCGGCGCACCGCTGAAACTCAAACCCGAAGTGAAAGACACCCGCTTCGCCAGCCTGATTCTCGGCATCAAAGCCAGTAAATTCGATGTCGTCGCTTCCACGCTTTACGTTACGCCGGAGCGCGCTACACAGGTTTCATTCCTGCCGTATATGAAAACCGGCGGCGCCTTTCTGGTGCTGAGCCACAGCGCCTTTACACCGAAAACGCCGGAAGAGTTATGCGGCAAGCGCGTCAGCTCCATCAAGGGCGGCGCCTGGATCGCCCGCCTGAACAAAGTGTCCAGCGATTACTGTAAACCCCACGGACAGGGGCCCATCACCGTTCAGGAGTTCCCAACCTCGCCGGAGGCAACCCAGGCGCTGATGTCCGGCGCGGTGGACGTGCAATATGAAGACGCCGCAGTCGCCAAATCCAGCGTGGAGAAGACCGGCGGCAAGCTGAAAATATCCACCACCAGCATCGTTTATCCCGTCGTAGTGGGGCTGGCGGTCAGCAAAGACAACCCGGAACTGCTGGCCGACCTGAAAAAGGCGTTCGAACAAAAGATCAGCGACGGCAGTTATGAACAACTGCTGAAGAAATACAACGTACAGATGCCAGACGACCAGGAAGTGGAAAAAGCGCTGGCCGGCACGCTGTAACGGTGCTTTGTCAGCGTGACGCCGTTCCGTTAAGCCACCCCAAAGAAACGCGCAGTGCGCGGGGGGACCGTCAATACCCCGCCCTGCAAGCGCTTTGCTGATGGCGGCGCTTAACCGATCGGTATCCCCCGAAAGTGGAGATGTTATGAATTTTGACTGGCCTTATCTGCTCAAACTGTTCGCCTACGCCGATTTCTGGCAGGCAAGCTGGCTGGTGGTACAGCTCAGCGTACTGACCTGGTGCGCAGGGATTGTGCTCGGCCTGCTGGTGGCGCTGGGCAAACAATCGCGCTTGTCCGGCGTCCGACGGCTGGCGTCCGTGTATATCTGGCTGTTCCGCAGCTTACCGCTGCTGGTGCTGCTGATTTTCATCTTTAACCTGCCTCAGATATTTCCGCTGAGCGCAGGGCTGCTATCAGACCCGTTCAGCGCCGGGCTGATTGCGCTTATCGTCAGCGAAACGGCCTACATCGCGGAAATTCACCGTGGCGGCCTGCTATCAGTACAAAAAGGCCAGTTCGAAGCGGGGCGTGCACTGGGGTTGCGCGCGGCCCAGATACGCTTCTATATCGTTATTCCGCAAGCGTTGCGCATCTCGCTACCCACACTGGTGAATGAGTTTATTACCATCGTCAAACTGACCTCGCTAGTCTCGGTGATATCCCTGTCCGAAATTCTGATGGTCGGCCAACGGCTTTACACCGAAAACTTCAAGGTACTGGAAACGCTGCTGGCAGTGGCCTGCTATTACGTACTGATCGTTACCCTGTTCGAGCGGCTGATCGGGTGGCTGGAAAAACGCATGGACGTCCAGCAGCGTACGCCACAACCGTTTGATGCCGACGCCGAACGCCAGACTCTGCCGCCCATTACCGCCGACACCAAACACGCCGCCAGCCCTTCGGCCAAACCGATTCTGGAACTGCAGCACATCAGCAAAAGCTTCAACGGCAAACAGGTGCTGCACGATATCCGTCTAGCGGTCAAGCCGGGCGAAGTCGTCTCGATCATCGGGCCGTCAGGCTCGGGGAAAACCACATTGATCAGAACCGTCAACGGGCTGGAAACGCTGGACAGCGGCGTCGTCCGTCTGCTCGGACACGATTTTATTCAGGCCGGGCAGAAAGAGAACGCGCTGGAATACCGCTCGCTGATCACCCGACTGGGCATGGTATTTCAGGGCTTCAACCTGTTTCCGCATAAAACCGTGCTGGAGAATCTCATGCTGGCGCCGCGTCTGCATAATCTGGATACCCCGGCGGACATCCGCCAGCGCAGCATCGCCATGCTAGATAAGGTCGGTATGCTGGAGCACGCGACCCAATATCCACACCAACTCTCCGGCGGCCAGCAGCAGCGGGTGGCCATCGCACGCACGCTGGTGATGAAACCCAGTGTGATACTGTTTGACGAACCCACGTCGGCGCTCGACCCCGAGCGGGTGTCCGAGGTACTTAACGTTATTGAGAAACTGGCGCACGAAGGCATCACCATGCTGATCGTCACGCACGAAATGCGCTTTGCGTTTTCGGTTTCCGACCGGGTGGTATTTATGGAAAACGGTCGCGTGGCGATCGACGCCCCACCCGCGGAGATCCGCCGCCTAAACGACGCCCGTATCAATCAATTTCTCAGCGATATCAATCTTGATTAAGGCCACTGCATGAAACAGCTATCTGGCGAGAACACGCTATTGATTATCGACACGCCGGACGATCTGGACGGCGCGCTGCCCGCTTTTGAACGTGTATCCATTCTACTACGCGAAAACATCATCAACGGCAACCTGCGCGCCGGGCAGCCGCTGCCGGAGATCGAACTGGCGGCACTGTGCCAAACATCGAGAAACACACTGCGGGAAGCACTGCGTTTTCTGCATGGCGAAGGGTTAGTGAATTATCACCAGAACCGCGGCGTCTTTGTCCGCCAGCTGGATAAACGCGATATCCGGGATATCTACAAGGCCCGCCGCCATCTGGAAATTCTGGCGATGACCGCCGCTACGATCAGCGATTTTCATCTGCATCGGATGCAAAACCACATCGTACTTGCCGAACAGGCGGCGCGCGAGGAAGCGTGGCGCACCGTCGGCACCCAGAGCCTGCGCTTCCATCAGGCCATCGTTCACATGCTGGGCTGTCGCCGCTTTAACGATTTTTTCAGCGTATTGCTGGCTCAACTGCGTTTGCTGTTTGCCAGCGGCGCCGGGGAGCGCGACTTCCAACAACCCTGGATAGCCCGCGATCGCGATCTGTGGGAACTGCTCGCCGAACAGCGTCAAGAGCAGGCCTGCGCCGCACTGCGCGACTACCTTGAACACTCTGAGCAGCAGCTCATACAAACCTTTAATCACACCTCTTTTGAAACGGAGTAACCATGTCTTCCTATCCCGCCGCGTATCAAAGCACCAAGGGCTCGGCACTGGATGTCGACCGCAATTTCTATCAGGCGATTGCCCAAGGTCAGCGTGAACATATCGCCTCGCACCGGGTTCCCATTCGTACCGGATTCGCCTGGGAAGTGCCAGCCGGACACGTTTTCCGCATCACCACCCCGGAAGGCCCACAGGTCGGCGATCTGAACATCTGGAATCGCCACGACCCGCGTGAACGCATGTGGGTCGCCAGAACGCGCCAGTTGCAGCGCGCCCACCTTTCCACTTTCGATCGCATCTGGTCGACACTGCCGTTCCTGCGCCCTATCGCCACCATCACCGCCGACTCGCTGGCGGATTACGGCATCGACAGTGACGGCGGACGGGTACACGACCTGCTGGGCACCCGTTGCGATCCCTATGTCAACCATCTGCTGACCGGCGAAGACTTCGATTTTCATTGCCATTCCAATCTGACCCGCGCGGTGCAACCCTACGGCCTGACCGAATTCGACGTGCACGATGTCATGAACGTATTTCAATGCACCGGGCTGAATGACGACGACCAATACTTCATGAAAGCCTGCCCGGCACGCATAGGCGACTATCTGGAATTCTTCGCAGAAATCGACCTGCTGTGCGCCATTTCCACCTGCCCAGGCGGCGATCTGTCGCTGCCGATGTGGGGCGACGAAGCGCAGGATACCCTGTCGGTATGCCGCCCACTGGGTATCGAGATTTACCAACCGGATACCACACTGCTGCGGGGTTGGTCGCAACCGGTATCTCCGCGCTATCGCGGCAACCACGGCCTGCAGTTGAAAGCGGTCAGCTGGTAATTTGCCTTCGTTTTCCGCTGCCCGACCGGGCGGCGGCCTCTTGCTTCACCCCGCCTTCTTCTCATTGCCACCCGATTGCCGACCGTGGCACTTGCCGGAAGGCGATATACGCCCGCACGGCCCACACTCATGACAACACCTTTATTGGATTCGTCCCGGCGCAGATATCTGCAATTGGCGTCAGGTTCCGTCGTCTAACCGATTGCCTGCATGTCCAGCAGGCTGAACGCATTGGTATACCGCGATCACAATGCTGGGGATTGACGAGCCCAGGGTTTGATTTGCATCAACACTGAACAAGGTTGCTGATTTAGCCGCACGGGGACAGGACTAGGCTGTCCATAACGACGAGCCGGATAAGCCCGCATCACCAGCCGCTGATGACGCCATCAGAAAAATACACCGATCCCCGCGCCAGTGAACGAATACGTGCCCCGATCACCGCGAAATGGCCTCACTCTGCGCGGTTGCGCATATGCCGTTTGGCGAGAAACAGAATTTTTTGAATCAAAGAAATTAAAAAATCAAAATGTTAAGGAGATAGACCATGACACAGAGAATGATACTGAACGAAACCGCCTACTTTGGCAGCGGTGCCATTGCCCATCTGACGGAAGAGATCCGGCGCAGAGGCTTCAAAAAAGCGTTGGTGGTCACGGATAAGGCGTTGATCGAACATGGCGTTGCCGCCAACGTCACCCGTTTGCTGGATGGTGCGGCGCTACCGTATGAAATCTATGACGAAGTGATCCCCAACCCCACCATCCGCGTGGTGCAAAACGGCGTCGCCCATTTCAAACACGCGGATGCCGACTGCCTGATCGCTATCGGCGGCGGCTCGCCGCAAGATACCTGCAAAGCCATCGGCATTATCATCAATAATCCTGAGTTCGCCGATGTGCGCAGCCTGGAAGGCGTGGCCGCCACCCGGCGCGCCAGCGTACCGATTTTCGCCATCCCCACCACATCCGGCACCGCCGCGGAAGTGACCATCAACTATGTCATCACCGATGAGGAAAAACGCCGCAAATTCGTCTGCGTCGACCCGCACGACATCCCGATCGTCGCCTTTATCGATGCCGACATGATGAGCAGCATGCCGGCGTCGCTGAAAGCCGCCACCGGCATCGACGCGCTGACCCACGCCATTGAGGGCTTCACCACCAAAGGTGCATGGGAGCTGACCGACATGCTGCACCTGAAGGCCATCGAAATCATCAGCCGCTCACTGCGCGACTCGGTAGCAGGGAAAGCACAAGGCGTGGAAGACATGGCGCTCGGCCAATATATCGCCGGGATGGGGTTCTCGAATGTCGGTCTGGGATTGGTACACGGCATGGCGCACCCACTGGGCGCCTTCTACAACACGCCGCATGGCGTGGCCAACGCCATTTTGCTGCCGCACATCATGTCCTGGAACGCCGACTACACCGGTGAAAAATACCGCGCCATCGCCGTCGCCATGGGGGTGAAAGGTGTGGAAAGCATGACGCTGGCGCAGGCCAGAACTGCGGCAATTCAGGCGGTCAGTCAGCTTTCCCAGGATGTGGATATCCCGGCGCGGCTGCGGCAGGTCGGCGTGAAAGAAGAGGATATTCCGGCGCTGGCGCAAGCCGCGTTTGATGATGTCTGCACCGGCGGCAACCCGCGTGCCGCCAGTGTGAAAGAGATTGAAGCGTTGTATCACGCCATTTTCTGATCACCGCGAAAAATGCCGCACGCGCCGGGCAGAGAGGCATGAGAAAAAATACGCGCCCTGCAAAAGGCATCGCCTACGACCGGCGGCAGACGGGCTCGGTACGGTAATCCGAACACCCGATGAGCAAGGCGTCCCCCTGGAGCCTTCTCACCGGGCGTTCCCGAACCGAGCGATCTCTCCGGCGATCCAGCCTGTGCTTACCGGCAGGGCTGGGTGCCGTCCCGCAGGTCTCAGGACGCGGGGAGCAAGCGGAATCATGACGACATTCACCGCCGCACACCGGATGCTCAAGGCTGCAAAGATGCAGCAGGTAGGGTTCAGATCAACTGGCTGATATTGACGTTTTCCATCAGATAATGGTTGTCGGAGTAGTCCACCGGAATCGCAATCACCGCTGGGCCGTCCACCGCCATCGCCTGCCAAAGTTTGGGAACCAGTTCGTCGGCAGACTCCACGGCAAACCCTTTGGCGCCAAATGCTTGCGCATAGGTTTTGAAATCAATCGGCCCGAATTTTACGCCGGAAAGGCGCCGGTATTTTTTTTCCTCCTGGATCGCCACCATGTTGTAGGCGTCATCCACCCAGACGATATGCAGCAGATTGCAGTTAAGCCGTACAGCGGTTTCCAGCTCCATGCTGGACTGCATAAAACCGCCGTCTCCCGACACCGAGACCACTTTTTGCCCCGGATTCGCCAGCGAGGCCGCAATCGCCCACGGCAGTGCGACGCCCATCGTCTGCTGCCCGTTAGTCATCAACACCTGACGAGCCCGGAAGCTGTAGAGATAGCGCGCCAGCCAGATATGAAAACTGCCCATATCCACGCACAGGGTGACATCCTGATTCACCAGATCCTGCATCGCCCGCACCAGCCGCAGCGGGTGGATGGCGAAACCGTTCATATTGATGGCTCGAATCGCCAACTGGTGACGCAGTTGGCGGCGTTCCTCCAGGATGGCCGTCGCGGTCTCTGACAGCCGGATCGGCGAGTGCAACTGGTCGTTCAACATATCGATGGTAATGCTGATATCTCCCACCAACTCCACATCCGGCCGGTACGCGCTTTCTACTTCCGCAGGCAGAACATCGATGTGCACCAGCGTGGCGCGGCCGCTATTCCACAGTGCCGGTGCGTACTCCACCGGGCTGTAGCCGACCGTGATAATCAAATCAGCCTGTTGTAACAGTTTGTCGCCGGCCTGATTGTTGAACAGCCCGATGCGTCCCGCAAAATGATCGAAATGTTGTTGATCAATGACGCCGGCCGCCTGATAGGTGCTCGTCACCGGCAGTTGGCTGTGATGCAGCAAACGGCGTAGCGCTGCGGCGTTTTGGGTTTGGCTGGCCATCAGCCCAAGTAACAGTATGGGGTTTTTTGCCTGTTGAATCAGTCTACCGACACGGCAAACATCCGCAGTCGGCGCACTGCTAAGCGTCGGCAGCACGCTATTGGCCAGAACCGGGCTCGTCACCGGTTCATTGATCACATCCTCCGGCAAACTAATAAACGATGCCCCTGGACGCCCGATCTCGGCGGCGCGAAACGCATTGGCCATCACCTCGGAAAGTGCGGACGGCACCGTCACCTCAGCGCTGTACTTCGTAACCGGCTGGAACAGGCTGACAGTATCCAGGCTCTGGTGTGTCAGCTTTAGTCGATCGGCCCGTTTCACCGCCCCACCAATAGCCACCACCGGGTCGCCTTCTGACGTTGCTGTCGCCAGCCCTGTCACCAGATTGGAACAGCCAGGGCCGGAAGTCACCACGGTGACGCCCGCCTTACCGGTTAACCGTCCCAGCGCCGCCGCCATAAAAGCGCCGTTGGCTTCGTGCCGTACCGGAATGGTCTGCACGGAAGAGTCCTCCAGCGCATCAAACACACGATCTATTTTCGCACCAGGAATGCCAAAGACATATTTCACGCCCTGTTGCTCAAGGTGCTTCACCACCAGCTCAGCACCGCTGGACCAGTGCTGTTCACCATCCCTATTTTTCATAACTCCATCCTCTGCACACAATGTGCCTGCTTTCAGCGTCTGATCGACGCATCAGACCGTTTTACCGGGGCTCATGCCCGGTGCTAGCTTTCCACGGAGTGAATGACGCTATCGAGATTGTTAGGGGAAAGATTGGCTTGCAGAAAATCCTGATCCTGAGGAAGGTCGATAACCAGTTTGGCAATCGTGCCAAAGGCTAACACCCCCTCCTCCAGGTGATAATCCAGAATATGTCCACCGCCCTGGCGGTCATCAGTAATGAAATGTTCGTGATAACCGGCAACATTGATTCCCTGAACATAAGCCGGGCTACGGAAACCAATCACCGTGCCCTGACGCTGTTCAAAATGAAACGTAGGTTGATTGGCGACCGCTTCCAGCATCGGTTTATACGGGCGTTCCTGGCGCGGTACCGTGCGGGTTTCAACATGACTAAAACGGCCATCTATCCGCATGGCGCAAAAAAGATTATCAGTGGCGATGAGCGTATCGATATGTCGATGCAGCCTATCCCGGCTAACGGCCTCGTCAAAACGCAGGGTTTCTGTCGGATGGAAAAAGGTCATGACAGCAAAGGGGGTTTTTTGCCATGCCCGCGCCGCCCGGGCGCTGCCATCTTCACGCAGTTGAAAGATACCGCTGTTCAGCGCCACCAGTTCACCATCCAGACTGTTAAATGTTCCTAATCCGAAATCACCATGTTTCAACAACTCCGTCATGGTGCAAGTTCCTTCATAAACACCGTTTATCAGGCTGCTCATTAATGCGGTTTGATAAATAACCCTTTCAGGGTGGTGCTCCTGGTGATGCATAACAAAACAGGCCAGATCGTCGAAACAAGGGTCAATGCTATTGATATCGTTCATATCCATTCCCTTTTGATAACTCTCAACTTAAATTTAATTAATGTATTAATTGAATATTGGCCTCTCAACCTTCAAAGTTCCAATACCGAAAGGTGGTCATTTGGAGATCTAAAACATATGGAGTTACGTTACTTGCGTTACTTCGTCGCGGTGGCTTCGGCCCGACATTTCACTCGTGCAGCGGAGAATCTTGGTATCTCTCAGCCGCCGCTAAGCCAGCAGATACAAAAGCTTGAGAGAGAGATAGGTACGCCATTGTTCAAACGCATGGCGCGCGGCGTGGAAATGACGGAAGCGGGTGCGGCCTTTTATCAGGACGCCTGCCATATTTTGGCGTTAACTGATTCCGCTATCGAGCGAGTGCATAGCATTGCCCGGGGTGAGGCTGGTGCGATCAATATTGGTTTCTCTTGTGCCGTCACCTTTCACTCTATGGTGCTGTCGCTGCTACAGCGCTATCGCCAACACTTCCCCAATGTGCGGCTCAACCCGCGAGAAGAACATATCCAGGACATCCTGGACAACCTGCGCAACCGTACCATCGACATTGCTTTCATTCGTTTACCTTGCGAGCTAAACGATGAGTTTGATGGGGAAATTTTAACCAATGAAGCCTTCCAGCTCGTCTTGCCGACCGGCCATCCATTAAGCACGCAAACGTGCATCGCTCTAGACCAATTAAAGCAGGAACCGCTCATCATCTTTCCACGAGAGCTTTGCCCCGGTCTGTATGACCTGATCGTCAGAACCTGCTATCTGTCCGGGTATCAGCCGAAGATTAATCCGCTGGCGCCTCACCTTACCGCCACCATCAATATGGTGGCCACCGGCTTCGGAGTGACGTTTGTTCCGCAGTCAATGTCTTGTATCCAGAACAGCAGCGTCAGTTATCACGACACCACAACGCCGCATCTCACCACACAAATTGCCGTGATCTGGCGTCGCCATGATCGTTCCATCACGCTCATGCATATGATCCAGCTATTACACCAGCAATAATCCCTCACGGCCGGACAGGACAACCAGACCGAGTTCTGCGCTAATCCTGAATCCACGCCACTGAAACGGGTTCATTGCCACGACACGTTGCCAGCCATGCAAATTTCTATATGATATTGGTTATCATTATCACACCAAGGTATCCACGATGCTGACGACCATGATTGCCGCCTGCGGGCTATGGGGAATTAGCTGGCTTTGCGGCAAACGGCTTTCCAGCGCCTGGGGCGTACTGCTGCCATCGTCGCTCGTCCCGCTGCTGGCGATGTCGGAACTGAATCTGACCTCGTTGAAGTACATCTGCGCCATCGCCATGCTGGCGACGCTCGGCATGTTATTCCACCATCGGATGCGGCATTACCTACTGTTGCCGTCATGCATCGCGCTGGCCGGCGGACTGGCGGCGTTATCGATGACGATACGGTGACGAACCACGCCATTACTGCGATAGGTGATTTTTTGTGAGAGAAACTGCGAAGTGTGTATTGCTGTGTGAGTACGAAAAGAAAAAATAAGGAGAGTGGTGCGAAGAGAGGGACTTGAACCCTCACGTCCGAAGGACACTAACACCTGAAGCTAGCGCGTCTACCAATTCCGCCACCTTCGCACATGTTGACTGCTTGATTTGTATCTCAGTGGTGCGAAGAGAGGGACTTGAACCCTCACGTCCTGAGGACACTAACACCTGAAGCTAGCGCGTCTACCAATTCCGCCACCTTCGCAGGTACTGTGAGACAAATCATTGTGGTTAGGATGGTGCGAAGAGAGGGACTTGAACCCTCACGTCCTGAGGACACTAACACCTGAAGCTAGCGCGTCTACCAATTCCGCCACCTTCGCATACCCAGCGACATTAGGTTACATAATGTCACCACGGAGGCGCATTCTAGAGGTTTTAACGCCAAGGTCAATCATTATTTCCGCCCCTTGTATAGGTTTGCTGTAAAAATCAGCACTCCCTTCGGCAACCGCCGTCAATGCGCCTTTTCAGACTGATTTTCCAGTAATTTCCCGAAACATTCCTGTAGCCATTCAATCACTACCCGAACCCGAGGAGCCAGAAAACGACCGGGGGGATACATCACGTACAACGGCATATCCGGCGGCGGCATCTGCGGCAGGAGCGTCACCAACTCGCCGCTATCCAAATACGGCCGCAGACCATAGCATGGCGCTTGCATAATCCCCATGCCGGCCAGACAGGCCGCCACATAGGCATCAGCGCCATTGACATCAATCCATGTCGGCAGCATGTAAGGCAAACGCTGCCCCTGCCGCATAAACTCCAGCGGATATCCCTGCGCCATACGTGGCGAAAAATACCCGACCATACGATGAGACGACAGCGACTCCAGCGAGTCCGGCTCGCCGTAACGGGCGCAATACTCTGCGGATGCGCAGGTTATCTGCGGCAACGACGCAAGCTGGCGCGCCGCCAGCGAATCATCATCCATGATCCAGGCGCGTAATACGCAGTCTACGCCTTCTCGCATGACGTTAATCGGCGTGTCGTTAGCGCTCAGCGCCAGTGAGATATCGGGATAACGCTGATAGAAGGTCGGCAATTGAGGGATCACCACCAGACGCGCCAGCGAATGCGGCATATCAATACGCACACGGCCGCTCGGCCGCTGTCGCTGGTGCGAAAACAGCGCGTCGGTCTCTTCGATTTCCGCCAGCAATTGTACGCAACGCTGATAATAAAGCCGCCCTTCATCAGTCATGCGTACCTGGCGCGTAGTACGCAACAGCAACCGTGCACCGAGTCGAACCTCCAACCGCTTCAATACCTGGCTGACCGTCGCTCTGGGCAACCCCATATTTTCCGCCGCCCGGCTGAAACTCTCCGTTTCCACAATACGCACGAAAACCCGCATCGCCTGAACCAGATCCATATACGCCCCGATTGTTTGGTTTTTACAAACAGTGTTGCACCAAATGCGTAATTTATCTTTCTCTTTACAACAATCACACTGAACACCCTGTTCAATACGTGGAGACGACAACATGCAACAGCGTAATTTGGGTTCTCATGGGCCGACGGTATCCGCATTGGGTCTTGGCTGCATGGGCATGAGCGATTTCTATTCCACCGGTCAGG
Source organism: Musicola keenii (assembly GCF_014855505.1). Lineage (NCBI taxonomy): Bacteria > Pseudomonadati > Pseudomonadota > Gammaproteobacteria > Enterobacterales > Pectobacteriaceae > Musicola > Musicola keenii. The sequence goes on from NZ_JAAWVW010000006.1 coordinate 128,292, forward strand.
ATGAAAAAGAGGCGGTCGCCACACTACACCGCGCATTGGAACTGGGCGTCACGCTGCTGGATACCGCAGATATGTACGGCCCTCACACCAATGAAGAACTGGTAGGAAAAGCGATTAAAGGCAAGCGGGAGCAGGTATTTCTGGCCACCAAGTTCGGCATTCTGCGCGATCCGGCCAACCCGAACGCCCGTGGTGTCTGTGGTCGTCCGGAGTATGTTCGTCAGGCGGTAGAAGGCAGCCTGAAACGACTGGGGGTAGAGGTTATTGATCTCTATTACCAACATCGTGTGGATCCGAACGTACCGATTGAAGAGACCGTCGGCGCCATGGCCGAGCTGGTCACTGCAGGGAAAGTTCGCTATCTCGGGCTGAGCGAAGCCTCAGCAGCCACACTGGAACGCGCGCATCGCGTGCATCCCATAACTGCGCTGCAGAGCGAATACTCGCTGTGGACACGCGACGTTGAGGCAGAGATCCTGCCCGTCTGCCGCCGACTGGGGATTGGTTTCGTACCTTACAGCCCACTGGGGCGCGGCTTTCTCACCGGCGCACTCACCCGAACAGAAGATCTGGCGGAGAACGACTTCCGGCGCAGCAATCCGCGCTTTAGCGGCGATAATTTCGCCCGCAACCTGCAACTGGTCGAGCACATCAAACGCCTGGCGGAAGAGAAAGGTGTCACGCCGGCCCAACTGGCATTAGCCTGGGTGCTGGCGCAGGATGAACACATCGTACCGATTCCCGGCACCAAGCGGCGGCGCTATCTGGAGCAGAACGTAGACGCGCTGAATGTCACGCTGACTGCGCAGGAGCTGCATGAACTGGCAACCGCCTTCCCGCCCCAGGCTGCCGCCGGCGACCGCTACGGTGCGGAAAGTATGGGTTCCGTCAATCGATAAACCCGCGTGCCGTCCTGATGTTGCGGCACGCGCGGCATCAGGCCTTGCCCACTTTACCGCGCCGCAGCACCGCGCGGTATACGCGGAAACGGCCATTATGGGCGATGACGTCATGACTGCCGAAGGTCTCATCCAGCAGCGCTGGGTAAGGCAGGAATGCATTGGCGACAATCCGCAGCTCGCCATCCTGATTCAGGTGGGATGCCGCGCCGCGAATCAACATTTCCGCTGCATGCAGGCTGGTCTGCATCCCGTCATGAAACGGCGGGTTGGAGATAATCAGGTCGAAGCGGCCGACGATATCCGAATAAACGTTGCTGGCCAGCACCTGTCCTTCCAACTGATTGCTCGCCAGCGTAGCCTTGCTGGCTTCCAGCGCGGCGGCGCTGACATCACTCAACGTCAGGCGGATTTTGGGTGAACGTTGGGCGAATACCGACGCCAACACCCCGGCGCCGCAGGCGATATCCAGCACTTTGCCCTTGCGGTGCGCCTCCAACGTGGACAGCAGCAACTGGCTGCCCGCATCCAGCCCGTCGCGGCTAAATACCCCCGGTAGCGTGCGAACCGACACTCCATCCACCTCGTAATCCTGCCACCACTCAGCCGGCGAAAACGTCGGTTGCTGCTCTAGACGGCCAAAATACAGGCCGCAGCGGCGCGCGCTGTCGATTTTGTTCAAACTGGCGATGCCGTCCAACATGCCTTCCGCGCTACGAACGCCGCTACGGTTTTCCCCGACGACGAAGATGTCGCCCCCTACCGGCAGCAGCGACAACAGGTTATACAGCTGAAACTGAGCTTCCTGTTTGCTCTTCGGCCAGTAGTAAATCAGGGTATCGCAATCCGCCGTCATCCCGGCGTCGGCCAGCAGGGAAAAGTGGGCCTTGTCCCCCAGCACCGGGCGCAACTGCTGCCAATGATGATACTGAGAGGTGTGCGCGCAAACCGATGCCGCCTCGAACTGGGCAGGCAACGTGTCCTGCAAATCGCCGGCAAACAGCACGCGGCGGGCAATAAATTCATCACTATGGCGCAGGATCACTTCGCTGGCGGGGGTATAGGCGGACATCACATTCAGGCTCCTCGATAAACAGAGCGGCGATTATAGAGGTTTGTTGGCGCATGTTCAGCGAGTTTGTTAGCATAGCGCCGCACAATCGCGCACCGGGGTAAGGCATGGCATCACGACGGGACTGGCTGCTACAGCAATTGGGGATTACGCAGTGGGTATTGCGTCGTCCGGCCGCGTTGCGGGGCGAAATCGCCGTCAACCTGCCGCCGGCGGTGCGCTTGCTGATCGTCGCCGACCCGCTGCCGGCCAATGATGACCCGCTGCTGCTGGACGTACTGCGCAGTCTGGCCCTCGCGCCGGAACAATCCTACAGCCTGACACCGCAGCAGGCGGCGATGCTGCCCGAACCTATTCACTGCCACTTCTGGTGGCAGGGCGTGGCCCCCAGCCGTGACCCCGACGGCGTGCAGTTGACCAGCCCGGCGCTCGCCGAGCTTTCCTATAACGCCGGTGCGAAACGCGCCCTGTGGCAACAGATTTATCACCATGAACACAATTTCCACTCTGACCGACGCCGATCTGACGGCAGCCTACCGGATTGAATGCCTGAGCCACGCTTTCCCGTGGACGGAAAAAACCTTTCTCGGCAATCAGGGCGAGCGTTACCTCAACCTGAAGCTGAGCCATGAACAGCAACTGGTAGCCTATGCCATCACCCAGGTGGTGCTGGATGAAGCCACGTTGTTCAACATCGCCGTTCACCCAGCGCATCAACGCCAGGGTTACGGCCTGCAGTTGCTGGAGCACCTGATTGGCGAGCTGGAAGAAAAGGGGATCGTCACCCTCTGGCTGGAAGTGCGGGCCTCCAACCAGGGCGCCATCGCGCTCTACCAGCATCTCGGATTTAACGAAGTTTCGGTGCGGCGGGACTACTACCCCTCCGCCGACGGGCGCGAGGATGCGATCATTATGGCGCTGCCGCTGGGGTAATGAGGCAGGGGCACCGAGACTGGAAATAACAACGCTGCCAGACAGCAGCGTTGTTTCATCGCATCAAGCCTCGGCTTTATCACCCAACAGCACCGATTCGAGCGCGATTTCGATCATCTCGTTAAAGGTGGTCTGGCGCTCGGCCGCAGTGGTCTGTTCGTGGGTGCGGATATGGTCGGACACGGTGCAGATAGCCAGCGCTTTCGCGCCAAATTCCGCCGCTACGCCGTAGATACCGGCCGCTTCCATTTCCACGCCCAGAATGCCGTATTTTTCCATCACGTCGAACATCTGCGGATCCGGCGTGTAGAACAGATCGGCGGAGAACAGGTTGCCGACGCGAGCGTCAATGCCGCGTGCTTTGGCGGCATCCACCGCATGGCGCAGCAGGTCGAAGTCAGCAATCGCCGAGAAATCGTGATCTTTAAAGCGCATCCGGTTCACTTTGGAATCGGTGCAGGCCCCCATGCCGATCACCACGTCGCGCAGCTTCACGTCGGCACGCACCGCGCCGCAGGAACCGACACGGATGATTTTCTTCACGCCGTATTCGGTGATCAGCTCTTTGGTGTAAATCGAGCAGGACGGAATGCCCATGCCGTGGCCCATCACGGAAATACGGCGGCCCTTGTAGGTGCCGGTGAAGCCCAACATGCCGCGCACGTTGTTCACTTCCACCGCATTTTCCAGAAAGGTTTCGGCGATGTATTTGGCGCGCAGCGGGTCGCCCGGCATCAGCACTACGTCCGCGAAGTCACCCATTTCTGCATTGATATGTGGCGTAGCCATCGTTTTTCTTCCTTCTTGATATGGCGTCAAATCGCCATTGAATTAAATAATCGCGTTGCTAACCGGGGCATCACAGCATCGGTTGCCCGTATTCCATCGGCGACAGGCCGAAATAACCCGCTACCGTCTGGCCGATGTCGGCAAACGTGGTACGGTGCCCGCGCGACCCCGGCGTTACTGTCGGCCCATAGATCAGTACCGGCACATGTTCGCGGGTGTGATCGGTACCCGGCCAGCTCGGGTCGCAGCCGTGATCGGCGGTCAGGATCAGAATATCGTCGCCGGTCACGCGAGCGAGCATTTCCGGCAAACGGCGATCGAACAGTTCCAGCGCAGCGGCATACCCGGCGATATCGCGACGATGACCATATGACGAATCGAAATCCACAAAGTTGGTGAACACGATGGTGTCATCGCCCGCTTGCGCCATCTCTTTCAGCGTGGCGTCAAACAGCGCGTCGATGCCGGTGGCCTTTACCTTTTTGGTAATGCCGACGTTGGCGTAGATATCCGCGATTTTCCCCACCGACACCACGGTGCCGTTTTTCTCGTCCACCAGCTTTTTCAGCATGGTCGGTGCCGGCGGCTCGACGGCCAGATCATGGCGGTTGCCGGTACGCTGGAACTGCCCGACGCGATCGCCGATAAACGGACGGGCAATCACCCGGCCGATATTGTAGCCGCCCGTAGTGAGCTCTTCGCGTGCGATTTCACACAGTTGGTACAGTTTCTCCAGCCCGAAGGTCTCCTCGTGGCAGGCGATCTGAAAGACGGAATCGGCAGAAGTGTAGAAAATCGGCTTGCCGGTTCTCATATGCTCCTCGCCGAGCTGGTCAAGGATCACCGTACCGGAAGAATGGCAGTTACCGAGATACCCCGGCAGCCCGGCCCGTTCAACCAGCCGGTCCAGCAATACCTGCGGGAAGCTGTTGTCGTGATCAAGAAAATAGCCCCAATCGAACAACACCGGCACGCCCGCGATTTCCCAGTGGCCCGACGGCGTATCCTTGCCGGAAGAAATTTCACTGGCGTAAGCATAGGCGCCGACGATCTCCGCCTGCGCATCCAGCCCCGCGGGAAAATGGCCGGTGGACTCCGCCGCCGCCTTGCCCAACCCCAGTCGGGACAGGTTCGGCAGGTGCAGCGCACCCTGACGTCCAACGTTAGCCTTCCCTTCCGCACAGGCTTGTGCGATATGGCCCAGCGTATCGGAACCCGCGTCGCCAAACCGTTCGGCATCTGCGGCTGCGCCAATACCGAACGAATCAAGAACCATAATAAATGCACGTTTCATATCGTTATCTCCTGCGTTGTGCGTAAGGTCGGGCTGAATGTCGCCGTGTTATTGCGTATCGGCGGCGCTGAGGCGACGATAAATCAGCGGGCAAGGCGCCGATGGCTGACCGCTGATGGTAATGGCGTCTCTGATTGCCTGCGCCGCCTGTTGCCAGTCAGCCTCCGTATTGGCGTGGATCACCGCCAGCGGACGCTGTGTATCGACATACTCGCCTAAGCTGACCATGTCGCTCAGCCCGACACTGTGATCAATAGTATCACTCGCCTGACGACGTCCACCACCCAGAGCCACCACCGCCATCCCCAGCCCCCGGGCATCCATGGCGTTGACAAACCCGTCTTGCTCGGCAAACACCGGCTTGCTGAGCGTCGCGGCTTGCAGATAACGATCGTAATGCTCGACGAAATCCGCCGGCCCGCGCTGCGCTGCGACCATCCGTCCGAACACCTCCGCCGCCCGGCCGTTATCCAACACGCCCTGCAACCGGGTTCGCGCGTCGGCGGCGCTGTTGGCCAACCCGCCCGCCAGCAGCATGTCTTCACAGAGCGCCATCGTGACCTCGAACAAGCGCGGATTACGCTGTTCACCGGTCAAAAAACGCACCGCTTCGCGTACTTCCAGCGCATTACCCGCGCTGGAAGCCAGCACCTGGCTCATGTCGGTCAACAGTGCACTGGTGCGGCACCCCGCCTGATTCGCCACGCCGACGATCGCCTGCGCCAGCTGCTCCGATTGTTCATAAGTCGGCATAAATGCACCGGAACCGACTTTGACGTCCATCACCAGCGCGTCCAGCCCCTCCGCCAACTTTTTCGCTAGAATCGAGGCGGTAATCAACGGAATAGAATCCACCGTGGCGGTAATATCCCGCGTGGCATAAAACCGCTTGTCCGCCGGCGCCAGCGAGCTGGTCTGCCCGATAATCGCCACGCCGACATCTCGAATAATCTGGCGAAAGCGGTCGTCAGTGGGGAAAATGTCCAGACCAGGGATCGACTCCAGCTTGTCCAGCGTACCGCCGGTGTGGCCCAGCCCACGGCCAGAAATCATCGGTACGTAACCGCCGCAAGCCGCCACCATCGGCCCCAGCATCAGGGAAGTGACGTCGCCGACGCCGCCGGTGGAATGCTTATCCACCAGCGGGCCGTGCAGATCCAGCCCTTTCCAGTCCAGCACGGTGCCGGAATCACGCATCGCCAGCGTCAGCGCCACGCGCTCGTCCATGTTCATGTCGTGGAAAAAAATGGTCATCGCCAGCGCCGCGATTTGCCCTTCCGATACGCTGTTATCACGTACTCCATTGATGAAAAAGCGAATTTCTTCCGCACTGAGCGGATGCCCATCCCGTTTTTTACGGATGATTTCCTGAGTCAAAAACACGGCGGCGTTCTCCCCGAAGTCAACAAAGCGACGCAGGCGTCAATACCCCGCGCAGCTTAACGATAGGTTTAATAGTTGCTGCGGCTGGCGGAAGCGCTATGGCCCAGTACCGTCAACAGGCTGCCCAACAGACCGGACGCACCGAAACGGAAATGACGGGCATCAGCCCACCCGGCGCCCATGATAGCGTCGGCAAGTTGCAGGTACTGGGCAGCATCCTCCGCAGTACGCACGCCGCCGGCCGGTTTAAACCCGACGTTCTCGCCCACGCCTTTGTCACGAATCACTTTCAGCATGATTTCCGCTGATTGTAGCGTCGCGTTGACCGCCACCTTGCCGGTAGAGGTTTTGATAAAATCCGCTCCGGCGTCGATGGCAATTTCACTGGCCTGACGAATCAGCGCTTCGGTCTTCAATTCGCCGGTTTCGATAATCACCTTGAGTAATACGCCCGCCGCCGCACATGCTTCTTTACAGGCTTTCACCAGTTCGAAACCAACCTGACGGTTGCCCGCCATCAGCGCCCGATACGGAAACACCACATCCACCTCGTCCGCCCCATAGGCAATAGCGGCGCGGGTTTCAGCCAGCGCGACGTCGATATCATCATTACCATGCGGAAAATTAGTGACGGTGGCAATACGCACCTCCGGCGTTCCCTGCTCGCACAGTGTTTTACGCGCCAGCGGCACAAAACGCGGATAAATACAGACGGCGGCGGTTTTTCCCACCGGGCTGCTAGCCTGACGACACAGGGCGATCACCTTTTCATCGGTGTCGTCGTCATTCAGTGTGGTCAAGTCCATCAGCCCCAGCGCACGCTGCGCTACGGTAGTTAATTCAGTCATACAGCAATACTCCCATCCATTCAGCCAAACCCAATGGAAGCCTGCAGATAAGGCTTATCTGGCGGCCCCAGCGAGCAATGTTCTCATAATCACATAAATAGATTATAAAATAACAAAAATGAATTATTAATGTTATTTTTATCACATTGAAAAGACCGCCGTCGGGATATAAGAAACACCCGCATCCAGGTAAAGGAAAATTGAACACAGACGGTTTGGTTTATCCCCACGGGTGTGGGGAACACTTTTGACTTTGCTACTAGCGCGGTGATGAGGTCGGTTTATCCCCACGGGTGTGGGGAACACACCAACTGGACGTTGAGGATCGCTTTGCCGTTCGGTTTATCCCCACGGGTGTGGGGAACACAAACAAATGGATTGAGGGCGTTATCTGTGGCGCGGTTTATCCCCACGGGTGTGGGGAACACGTAAACCATTGCCATCCCGACGTCCGACCATGCGGTTTATCCCCACGGGTGTGGGGAACACGTGGGGCGTTGACGGCCTGGGTGCGACTTATGCGGTTTATCCCCACGGGTGTGGGGAACACTATCGTAAATCAACTCAGCCATCGTCAAATGCCGGTTTATCCCCACGGGTGTGGGGAACACATATTCAATTTTCAACAATTGATAGGGATGTGCGGTTTATCCCCACGGGTGTGGGGAACACCGGTGATTCGGCATCATATGCCGGGGAGTTTTCGGTTTATCCCCACGGGTGTGGGGAACACTAAATTTGCTATCATTTATTGGTGGCGCACCGCGGTTTATCCCCACGGGTGTGGGGAACACTTCTTAATAGCATTTTTGCAATTCGCCTCCAGCGGTTTATCCCCACGGGTGTGGGGAACACCATAACCCAAAAGTTAAGCTGTTCGTCACTGACGGTTTATCCCCACGGGTGTGGGGAACACAAGAATATAAGCAATAGCGCGATTCATGACGACGGTTTATCCCCACGGGTGTGGGGAACACATTCCCAAATGGAGAAATAAAAAAAGGGATGGCGGTTTATCCCCACGGGTGTGGGGAACACATCTGCCGCTGAGTCAAACGCCATTGCGTCAACGGTTTATCCCCACGGGTGTGGGGAACACTTGACCCATGCTGCAAATGCCTCACCCTGCGCCGGTTTATCCCCACGGGTGTGGGGAACACGCCGATGTTGAGGATCAGCGCACTGCTGAGCGCGGTTTATCCCCACGGGTGTGGGGAACACTCTAAATATATCCTATTGTTTTCAAATCTATTTTTATACTCACAAAAATCCACCGATTTTTCCAGGATGATAAAGAACGGTAACGCTTTGATAACTATAGCTTCTGTCATACGGTATCGCGAATATTGTCCGTCGCACCACGCTCCGGTAGCGAGCCGCTCATTACGGCTACCACAGCAAGGCTACCGTAGCCCATCGGAAATCCGCTTTTCTTCAGACGTCGGGGTCGTAAGATAGTGCCGATAACACACTCTGCGGGCATTCATGTGACGACATCGACAACTCTATGGTTTCTCTATATTTTACGCACGACCGACGGCCAGCTTTACACCGGCATCACCACCGACGTCACACGCCGGTTGGCGCAGCATCAGGCAGGAAAAGGCGCACGTTCGCTACGGGGAAAAGGAGAATTGGCGCTGGTCTATCACTGCACTGTAGACGATCGTTCCGCCGCGCTGAAGTGGGAATACCGCGTCAAACAGCTGACCAAAAAACAGAAAGAGAGGCTGGTGCAAACACAGCCTCTCCATGTGGAAGAATTCTTTTCCAGACTCAGAGCAGATTAAACGGCGCGGCGTACTCCACCATACCGCTTACGCCTTCGAAATGATTGTCTACCAGCGGGTAAATCTGGAAGGCCCGCTCAGTCTTCGGCCAGCGGCAGCGCAGTTGCCGTTCAATGGCGGGAACGAAACCGAAACGTGAGTAGTAAGCCGGGTTGCCCAGCACTACCACGGCGGTATAACCAAATTCGTTAAGCGCATCCAACCCTTCATACACCAGCTTTTCGCCCAATCCCTGTCGACGATAGGAGGCCTCCACCGCCAGCGGCCCCAACCCGACCCATTGCCGGTCTTCGCCATCCAGCGTCACCGGGCTAAAGGCGGCGTATCCTACGACCACACCTTCATCGTCGCTGGCCACAACCCCTAGCGTCAGCAACCCATCTTCTCGCAGTTGCTGTACCAGATCCGCTTCTTTGCCATCAGGGAAGGCTCCCCGCAACAGGTTGTCGATCCCCGGTGCATCCACCGGAATTTCAACACGAATCAACATGATGCCGGCGCATGAGACGTTGACTGCTCCGCGCCCTCCTGTAAACCCGCCGCCACAAACGCCGCCAGTTGCTCTAACGTCATGCGCAATGGCTTCGGCATCGCCTCAAGTTCGATAGCGTCCATCAGGTTTTTGACATACAACCCGAGCTCCGTATCACCTTCAATCCGCAACCGGCGCTGAAAAAACAGCGTATCGGGGTCTTCCCGACGTGCGGCGATCAGGATCAGATCATTGGCATCAGCGCTGAAGCTCACATCCGCCAGCGCGTTATGGCTGACGATCAATTTTTGATCCTGCAATGACATAAACCACGTCAACCCGACATCCCGCACGTCAATCTTCAGCCAGCGGTTGTCCAGAAAGTCCAGTTCACCGTCTTCCAGCGCCTGGCGGAACTGCCACCCGAGCAACTGCTCCAACACCCGCCGCTGCAAAGAGAATGGCGTTAACATTAACGGTTTGCCCAGTAAACCGGGTGCCCGACGCACAATCTGCGCCCGTAGTTTTTCCAACACTGGCATGCTCCTCTAATGCGATGCTGAACTCGGCTGAATCCCTGAATAATGCAGACCATGCATCATTAACGAATACAACCTGATACCGCCACTATTCTGCCACACGGCAGGAATTGGGCTGGGGTCTACGTCAATACTTTAGCCTGTTCCTGGCAAAATCACGACCCGCCGCCGCGCCAATTGCCGTTTCATCTCACGATATGCTGGTTTAAATCAAAGTCCCGCCCTGACAGGTTAACTAAGATCCCCTATTCGTTAAAAACCTGCATCGACTGATAACAATGTGGATCAGTCTGCCTGCATCATCAGCCCCCCGCTTTGCGGGCGTGGCGGAAGGAAGCCAGTATGGAATTGCTTTGCCCCGCCGGTAATCTGCCGGCATTGAAAGCCGCTATCGAAAACGGTGCTGACGCGGTGTACATCGGGCTAAAAGACGATACCAACGCCCGACATTTCGCCGGCCTCAATTTCACGGATAAAAAATTACAGGAAGCCAGCGACTATGTGCATCGCCACCGGCGCAAACTGCACATCGCCATTAATACCTTCGCGCATCCGGATGGTTATCTCCGCTGGGAGCGCGCTGTGGATATGGCGGCGCAATCCGGCGCGGACGCGCTGATTCTAGCGGATCTGGCGATGCTGGATTATGCAGCACAGCGCTATCCGCATATCGAACGCCACGTCTCGGTACAAGCGTCCGCTACCAATGAGGAAGCGGCCCGCTTCTACCAACGCAATTTTGCGGTGTCCCGCATCGTGCTGCCGCGCGTGCTTTCCATCCATCAGGTTAAACAATTGGCGCGCACCAGCCCGGTGCCGCTGGAAGTGTTCGCCTTCGGCAGCCTGTGCATCATGTCCGAAGGCCGCTGTTATCTCTCTTCCTACCTGACCGGCGAATCACCCAATACCGTAGGCGCCTGCTCGCCTGCCCGCTTTGTGCGCTGGCAACAGACCGCGCAAGGTATGGAATCTCGTCTCAACGATGTGTTGATCGACCGGTATCAGGAAAATGAAAATGCGGGCTACCCGACGTTGTGTAAAGGACGCTATCTGGTGGGTGGTCAACGCTACCATGCGCTGGAAGAGCCCACCAGCCTCAACACGCTGGCGCTGCTGCCGGAACTGATGGCGGCGGGGATCGCTTCGGTGAAAATCGAAGGACGCCAACGCAGCCCAGCATACGTCAGCCAGGTTACGCAGGTGTGGCGTCAGGCCATCGATCGCTGCCGCGCGGCGCCGGAGCAGTTCGTGCCAACCCAGGCCTGGATGGACGCGCTCGGCGCGGTATCGGAAGGCACCCAGACCACGTTGGGCGCCTATCATCGTCAATGGCAGTAGAAGCGGGATATACAATGAAATACTCACTGGGCGCCATTCTCTACTACTGGCCCAAAGCCGAGATTGAGACCTTTTATCAGGCGGCAATCGCCAGCAACGCCGATATCATTTATCTGGGCGAGACTGTCTGCAGTAAACGCCGCAGCATGAAAGTGAACGATTGGCTCGCACTGGCGCGTGACATTACCGCCGCCGGCAAACAGGTGGTGATATCGACTTTAGCTTTACTGCAAGCCCCCTCTGAACTGAACGAGCTGAAACGCTATGTGGAAAACGGTGAGTTTTTGCTGGAGGCCAACGATTTAGGCGCAGTCAACATGGCGGCTGAACGCCATTTACCGTTCGTTGCCGGCCACGCATTGAACTGTTACAACGCCTATACGCTGCGCTTGCTGCACCGCCAAGGCATGGTGCGCTGGTGCATGCCGGTGGAACTGTCCCGCGACTGGCTACAGTGTCTGCTCAATCAGTGCGACGAGCTGGGCTTCCGCCATCAGTTCGACGTAGAAGTGTTGAGCTACGGCCACCTGCCGCTGGCCTACTCCGCTCGCTGCTTCACCGCTCGTTCGGAAAACCGCGCCAAAGACGAGTGCGAAACCTGCTGCATCCACTATCCGCAGGGGCGTCAGGTTTTGTCGCAGGAGAATCAGCACGTTTTCGTGCTCAACGGCATCCAGACACAGAGCGGTTACTGCTACAACCTCGGTAATGAATTGACCTCGATGCAGGGTCTGGTAGATATCGTCCGGCTTTCGCCACAGGGCTTCGACACGCTGCAGATGCTCGACAGGTTCCGCGCTAATGAACAGGGCGGACATCCGCTTACGTTGGAAAATCAGGCCGAGTGCAATGGCTACTGGAAACGCCTTGCCGGGCTGGAACTGGTTCCCTGATGTTCTTCGGGCAACGGCTTATTCGTTGCCCGCATTCAGTTGCCGCCACCGCTCATGGTTGTCCGGCCTGAAATCTCCCGTACTGGCCTCACCTTTCTGCCACAGCCCCTTCGTTATCGTCCCGGCAGGCGCACGCAGAGTTCGTCTCCGGCGTTCAATCTCACCTATCATTTCGTCTGTATTCCGCTTTTCATCCATGAGAGACGCTTATGACCGCCGCCATACCTTTTTCCGTTCTCGATCTGGCACCCATTCCACAGGGTAATACCCCTCATGATGCGTTCCAGCGTTCACTCGCGCTGGCCCAACATGTGGAACAATGGGGATATCAACGTTATTGGCTGGCCGAACACCACAATATGCCCGGTATCGCCAGCTCCGCGACTGCGGTACTGATGGGATTCATCGCCAGTGGAACTCAGCATATTCGTGTCGGTTCCGGCGGCGTTATGCTACCCAACCATGCACCACTGGTGATTGCCGAACAGTTCGGCACACTGGCGTCTCTTTATCCCAATCGTATTGAACTGGGGCTGGGGCGAGCACCGGGCACGGATCCCACCACCATGCGCGCTCTGCGCCGCCACCTTGACGCCAATCTCGATGACTTTCCGCGGGATGTGCAGGAACTGCTCGACTACCTAGGACCGGAGCAACCGGATCGGGCGGTACGTGCAGTTCCCGGCCAGGGCCTCAATATTCCCGTCTGGTTGCTGGGATCTAGTCTATACAGCGCACAGCTTGCCGCTGCGCAGGGCCTGCCTTTCGCTTTCGCCGCCCACTTCGCGCCGGACATGTTGTTGCCGGCATTACAGCTGTATCGCGATAACTTTAAAGCCTCCGGTAGCTTGTCGGCACCTTACAGCATGGTGTGCGTCAATGTGGTCACCGCCGATAGCGAGCAGGAGGCCCAATTCCTGTATACATCGCTGCAACAGCAGTTCATCAACCTGAGGCGGGGAACTCCCGGGCCGCTCCCCGCACCGGTGGAAAATATGTCCTACATCTGGACGCCCGGCGAAAAATTCGCCGTTGAGCAGACGTTGCGGCTGTCGGTGGTTGGCGACCGACAAAAAGTCCGCCATGGTTTGCAAGCATTACTCCGGGAAACACAAGCTGACGAATTGATGATCAACGGCCAGATTTTCGACCATCAGGCCCGCCTGCACTCATTTCGTATTGTGGCCGAGTTGCGGGAAGAGCTGGCGAAAGAAGACAGTATGCGGTAAATCAGCGCCGGTCACGCTATACCGCAGCGTTCGCCGTCCGGGAATAATGTAAGCCGACAGGAAAATCATCGTCAAAAACAGGGAAGTTATTCGTTTAAGCAAGATGGAAGGGTTTTCTGCGCATTGCAGCGCCCGGATATCCCTATAAACAGCCGAATAATCAATGGCCGTCATGCTCTCACTGCGCCAGCGGGGCTGGCCGTCAGGATGAGACATTCCGCAGAGAATCTTCCCAACGGGTTGCCAGCGCAATCACACTGCGCCGAACGGCATTCTCTTCAAAGAAAGCGACTCTGATTTAGCCCTGCAGAACAGATACCAAACGCTGTCAACCCGTTCGCGTTAATCCCGGAGCGTTAATCCATAAGGCGCGATGTGCCATAAAAAAACCCGCCTGACGGCGGGTTGGTTCTTCATGCTCAAGTATCAGGCATCATTGAAACGGCGCGGAGCACGCTGACCGTCACGGTTGCCACTGCGGCGCTCGCCACCTTCACGACGCTCACCGCCAAACGGACGGCCACGACCGTTACCGGCGCGTTCACTATTGAAACCACGACCGCCGCTACGTTCGCCGCCTTCACGACGTTCACGACGTTCATGCGGTTGGGCATCGCCCAACAGTTGCATGTTCATCGGCTTGTTCAGGATACGTGTGCGGGTGAAGTGCGACAGCAGTTCACGCGGCATACCTTTCGGCAGCTCAATGGTGGAATGGGAAGCAAACAGCTTGATGTTACCGATATAACGACTGCTGATGTCCCCTTCGTTGGCAATCGCGCCAACGATATGACGAACTTCTACACCGTCATCACGTCCCACTTCAATACGATACAGTTCCATTTCACCGACATCACGGCGCTCACGACGAGCCGGGCGTTCATCACTACGCGGGCCCCGATCATTACGATCGCCACGACGTTCGAAACGATCGTCGCGCTCACGGAATTCACGGCGCGGACGCGCCGGCGCATCCGGCGGCAGAATCAGTGGACGCTCGCCTTGCGCCATTTTCAGCAGAGCAGCAGCCAGTGTTTCCACATCCAGTTCTTCAGACGGCTGCAACTTCGCCAACAGTGCACGGTATTGATCCAGATCGCTGCTTTCCAACTGTTGCTGTACCTTGGCGGCGAACTTGGCCAGACGGCGCTGCCCCAGCAGTTCCGCATTCGGCAGTTCCACTTCCGGAATAGTCAACTTCATGGTGCGTTCAACGTTGCGCAACAAACGACGCTCACGATTTTCCACGAACAGCAATGCACGACCCGCACGACCCGCACGACCAGTACGGCCGATACGATGCACATAGGATTCGGCGTCCATCGGAATATCGTAGTTAACCACCAGACTAATACGATCTACATCTAAACCACGCGCGGCGACATCAGTCGCGATCAGGATATCCAGACGACCATCTTTCAGGCGTTCCAGCGTCTGCTCACGCAGTGCCTGATTCATGTCGCCGTTCAATGCAGCGCTGTTATAACCACTGCGCTCCAGCGCTTCAGCCACTTCCAACGTAGCATTCTTGGTACGCACGAAAATAATCGCCGCGTCGAAATCTTCCGCTTCCAGGAAACGGATCAACGCTTCATTTTTGCGCATGCCGTACACCGTCCAATAACTCTGGCTGATGTCTGGACGGGTGGTCACGCTGGACTGAATACGGACTTCCTGCGGATCGTTCATGAACCGACGAGTAATGCGGCGAATCGCTTCCGGCATGGTGGCGGAGAACAGAGCAGTCTGGTGGCCATCCGGAATCTGCGCCATGATGTTTTCTACATCTTCAATGAACCCCATGCGCAGCATTTCATCGGCCTCATCCAGAACCAGGCCGCTCAGGTTGGACAGATCCAACGTACCGCGTTTCAGGTGATCTAACAGACGTCCAGGCGTACCCACCACAACCTGTGGGCCCTGACGCAGCGCACGCAATTGTACGTCATAACGCTGGCCGCCATACAAAGCGACTACATTGACGCCATGCATATGCTTGGAAAATTCGCCACACGCTTCGGCTACTTGTACCGCGAGTTCGCGGGTAGGCGCCAGCACCAGAATCTGAGGGGCCTTCAGTTCTGGATTAACATTGTTCAGCAACGGCAGAGAAAATGCCGCTGTTTTACCACTCCCGGTCTGTGCCATACCCAGCACATCGCGACCGTTGAGCAGATGGGGAATACATTCTGCCTGGATAGGGGATGGTTTTTCGTATCCCATATCCGACAGGGCGTTAAGAATAGGAGCGGAAAGCCCCAGATCAGCAAAAGAGGTTTCAAACTCTGCCATGTAAACGTGCCTCACTTCAAAATGGCGGCCAGTCTACATAACTTGTCGAGAAAATACTCAATCATTTTCATTGAAAAGTGTGAACCGGCTCAAATTGGATTAAAAAGCGAACAAAAAAGCCTCGCCCGCTAAGGCGATAGAAATCGTCATGATTTCAGGCTGAAAGGTGTTCGTCAGCTATTGCTGGTCCGATCCTGATAGGTCGTCTTGCTCTTGGCCTAACTGCGCCAATTCCAACAATGCATAGCGGTGCTCAACAAAGTTATGGACATTGTTAGAGACCGTCAGCTTGAACAACGCCTCGGCGGTGTTCTTGTCCCCCAGACTTAGGTAGTGCTTACCTAAATAGAAGTCAGTTTCACTGAGATGCTCGGCGAGCGAAGTGTTATCCTTAGCTTCTTCCTGCACATGCTTCATCAACGTCTTCTCGTTGATGTCGCCCAGGTAGAATTCGACTATTGTCCATCCCCATATGCCTTTCTTTGCCCCATCATAGCGCGTTCTTAACGCAGCTTTAGCCTGCTGGGGATTGATTTCTCTCTCTGCAAGATACAGCCACAGAGAACGGAAAGGATCGTTAGGATCGTCGCGATAAAACGCTAGCAAATCATCCTGCGCCAACTGGTAGCGACCGCCGTAATACAATGCGATGCCCCGATTCAAACGCGCATAATTGTAAGTTGGATCAAGCTCTAGTACAGAATCAAACGCTTCATAGGCAGCATCAAAATTGCCTGCCTGCGTCAAATAAATGCCGAGATAATTAAATACCTCCGGCATATCAGGGCGGATAGAGAGCGCTTGTGAAAAATCATTTCGCGCTAATGCCCGCAACCCCAAGCTATCATACAGCACTCCACGCTCATATAACAGCTGTGCTCGTTCATCAGGAGTGAGAGCCCGGCTTGCCAGAATCTGTTCCATGCGTGCCAGAATGACTTCCTGTTGCAGTGTCGGCTGTAACGGAACAGCCAATAGTGCATCTTTACGCCAATCCGTGTTGCTGCATCCTGCCAGCATGATCGCTGTCGCAACATAACACCAGCGCAAGAAAGGCTTCATTTCCCACTCCCGAAGACAAACATTTGATGAACATCCTGTCCCCGACTGCTAAAAATAAGGATATCCATTCCTTATAATACACACAGCTCCTTCACATCGTAAGGAGCTGCCAATCGATTATTCGCTATTATTCCGCTTCAGAAACCGGAGTTGTTTCCTGAGATTGAACAGTAGCTTCTTTAATGCTCAGGCGGACACGTCCTTGACGATCAACTTCCAGCACCTTAACCGGGACTTCCTGACCCAATTGCAGATAGTCGGCGACTTTCTCGATGCGCTTGTCAGCAATCTGAGAAATATGCACCAAACCTTCTTTACCACCGCCGATAGCGACGAAAGCACCAAAGTCCACGATGCGCGTCACTTTACCCTGATAAATGCGACCCACTTCGATTTCAGCAGTGATTTCTTCGATACGACGAATAGCTTCGCGAGCCTTGTCGCCATCACTGGAGGCGATCTTCACTGTACCGTCATCTTCGATCTCGATGGTCGTACCGGTTTCTTCGGTCAACGCGCGAATGACAGAACCCCCTTTTCCAATAACATCTTTGATCTTATCGGTGCTGATCTTGATGGTATGGATACGTGGAGCAAATTCGGAAATCTCGCCACGCGGTGTACTAATAGCCTGCTCCATCACACCCAGGATATGCAGACGCGCGCCTTTCGCTTGATTCAAGGCAACCTGCATAATTTCACGTGTGATACCTTCAATCTTGATATCCATTTGCAGAGCTGTGACGCCCTCACGGCTGCCGGCAACTTTAAAGTCCATATCACCCAAGTGGTCTTCATCACCCAGGATATCGGACAATACGACATAGCTGTCGCCCTCTTTCACCAGTCCCATGGCTATACCAGCAACAGCAGCCTTGATCGGTACTCCGGCATCCATTAATGCCAAAGAGGCACCACAGACGGAAGCCATGGAAGAAGAACCGTTGGATTCGGTAATTTCAGACACGACACGTACGGTGTACGGGAAGACTTCCGGCTTCGGCATCACCGCTAACACGCCACGCTTGGCCAACCGTCCATGGCCGATTTCACGGCGTTTGGGCGAACCCACCATACCGGTTTCACCGACAGAGTACGGAGGAAAGTTATAGTGCAACAGGAAACGATCGGTACGTTCACCCATCAGCTCATCGATGATTTGCGCATCACGCTCGGTACCCAGCGTCGCGGTCACTAACGCCTGAGTTTCACCACGGGTGAACAATGCAGAACCGTGAGTACGCGGCAGCACGCCGGTACGTACATCCAGACCGCGGATCATATCTTTTTCGCGACCGTCGATACGCGGTTCGCCACGCAGAACACGGCTGCGAACCACATTCTTTTCAATGCTGCCGAGAATATCGCGGATTTCGTTTTCATCCAGTGTTTCATCTTCCGCCAGCAAAGCGGCGGCGACATCAGACTTGATGACGTCAACCTGAGCGTAACGCTCCTGTTTCTCGATAATGCGATACGCATCGCCAAGACGAGCTTCGGATAATGCTTTAACGCGGTTCTGAAGTTCAACGTTGATTTCCGGCGGCTGCCAATCCCACTTGGATTTACCTGCTTCAGCAACCAGGGACTTGATGCTTTCAATAACCACTTGTTGTTGCTCATGACCGAAAACCACCGCACCCAGCATCTGGTCTTCCGTCAGTAAGTCAGCTTCGGATTCCACCATCAGCACGGCACCTTCAGTACCAGCGACAACCAGATCAAGACGGCTTTGCTTCAGCTCATCCTGAGTCGGATTCAGCACATACTGATCGTTGATGTAACCCACACGAGCGGCACCGATCGGGCCGTTGAACGGAATACCGGACAAGCTCAACGCAGCGGAAGCACCGATCATGGCGACGATATCCGGGTTAACCTGCGGATTAACGGAAACCACGGTGGCGATAACCTGCACTTCATTAACAAAACCATCCGGGAACAGAGGACGAATCGGACGGTCGATCAAACGGGAGATCAGCGTTTCACCTTCACTAGGACGGCCTTCACGACGGAAAAAACCTCCGGGGATACGGCCGGCAGCGTAAGTACGCTCCTGATAGTTAACTGTCAGCGGGAAAAAGTCCTGGCCCGGTTTGGCGTGTTTGGCGCCGACCACGGTTACGAATACCGCAGTGTCATCCATGCTAACCATTACGGCAGCGGTAGCCTGACGAGCCATCATACCGGTTTCCAGTGTTACAGTATGCTGACCATACTGGAACTTACGCACGATCGGATTAAGCAAAATAATATCCTTCACCAGAGGTACGCCATGTCTTTCTTCATCTTGCATGACGACCAGTTAATACCCGATCCGGCCATTACACCCTCGCGACTAATGACAACCTTCATCCTGCAAATATGCGAATAACTACAGGTAAAGCTTCTCATTAGCCGCGCGAATCTTTGTAATTCCGAATCCTCATTGCCGCAAACAGCGATACATTACTCTGTTTTGCCAGCACTTCCTAGAAGAAAGGGGCCACTAAGGCCCCTTTCTACCGAAACTCGTCGAATTAGCGACGCAGACCCAGACGTTCAATCAGGGTGGTGTAGCGTGCCAGATCTTTACGCTTCAGATAGTCCAACAGCTTACGACGCTGAGAAACCATACGCAGCAGACCGCGACGACTGTGGTGATCCTTTTTGTGCTCAGCAAAGTGACCCTGCAGATGGTTAATCTGAGCAGTCAACAGAGCAACCTGAACCTCGGTAGAACCGCTGTCATTAGTACCACGGCCGAATTCCGCAACAATTTTCGCTTTAGCTTCAACGCTTAGAGACATAATCAACTCCAAAATACAGTAAATTTAAAGAAGGGTGCCGATCTCTAATTCAGCTACCCAGTATTTAAGCCGCGTTATTCTACCTGCCGAGCCAATCGATCGCAAGGCGCTCACACGTCAATGGCTGCTGGCATTTCAACAACCAGCCGGCGTGGAGCGACGCGACCTTCAGCGTCTATTTCACCCATACCAATAAATTTGTGTGCATCACCTTCAGTGATACGAACCAGCCCGGAAGAAGGTACGCCCGGCGCACGAACGGGCTGCCCCAGCTTTAAGTACCCGGCGACAACAGCAGACAAGTTGACGACGGGAAATGCCTGTGCGGGACTGTCCATCGGCAATAATAGGCTATCCAGCACTTCACCGATCGGACGACCTTCTTCCTCAGCCTGAACCTGCAACTGTTGTAAACGTTCCAACGTTACCATCTGTTCAACCGGATAAGTGGCTACTTGCAAACGGCGCAGAAAGCTCACATGCGCGCCACACCCCAGTTTTTCGCCCAAATCATCAATAATGGTACGAATATAAGTCCCTTTGGAACAGTGAATTTCCAGCTCAAGCGCTTCGGCTTCCCAGCGGATAAACTGCAATTCATACACCGTGATTTCACGCGCTTCGCGCGGTACAACCACGCCTTGACGGGCATATTCATACAGCGGCCGTCCCTGATATTTCAATGCCGAATACATGGAAGGCACCTGCAGCGTCGTTCCCCGAAAACTATCCAACGCCTGGTTCAATGCATCGGTGGAAAACGTGATCGGGCGAGCCTCAATCAAGTTGCCATCCGCATCAGACGTATCAGTACGTTGCCCCAAACGAGCAATTACCCGATAACGTTTGTCGGAATCTAATAGGTACTGGGAAAATTTGGTCGCTTCCCCCAGACAAATAGGCAGCATCCCGGTCGCTAACGGATCCAGTGCGCCGGTATGTCCCGCTTTGTTGGCGTTAAAAATCCGTTTTACTTTCTGCAATACATCATTGGATGAAGCCCCCTGCGGTTTATCCAGCAGCAACACCCCATGAATATCTCGACCACGACGACGAGGACGCCCCATCACTCCTCCTGATGGTCATCAGAGGAAGAACGGCGTTCTGCATCGCGCTTAACAACATTGCTCACCAGATTAGACATACGCATCCCTTCTACCAGTGAGTTGTCATACGCGAACGTCAGCTCCGGAACAATCCGCAGGCGCATAGCTTTGCCCAGTAACATACGAATAAAACCGGATGCATCCTGCAACGCTTTGATCCCGTGTTTGATCTGTTCGGGTTCGTTGTCATTCAGGAACGTAACGAACACTTTGGCATAAGCCAGATCGCGCGATACATCAACGCCTGATACCGTAGCCATCCCCACACGCGGATCCTTAATCTCGCGCTGAATGATGATAGCAATTTCCTTTTGCATCTCCTGAGCCACACGCTGCGTGCGGCTGAATTCTTTGGCCATAATAAAACCTCAGGGAAAAACCGGGGGGCACTAGGCCCCCCGGAGTGAATATATGGATGAACTATCTTTGGGATCAATCGATCGTGCGTTTGATCTCGATAGTCTCAAACACTTCGATAACATCACCAGTGCGGACATCGTTGTAGTTCTTCACGCCGATACCACATTCCATCCCGTTACGAACTTCGTTCACGTCATCTTTGAAACGACGTAAGGACTCCAATTCGCCTTCATAGATCACCACATTGTCACGCAGCACACGGATTGGACTGTGACGTTTGACAACACCTTCCGTCACCATACAACCGGCGATAGCGCCAAACTTCGGCGACTTGAACACATCGCGAACCTCGGCCAAACCGATGATCTCCTGCTTATATTCAGGAGCCAGCATACCGCTCATCGCCTGTTTAACTTCGTCGATCAGGTCATAAATAACGGAGTAGTAGCGCAGATCCAGACTTTCAGCTTCCACCACACGACGAGCAGACGCATCGGCACGCACATTAAATCCAAGGATAATCGCATTGGATGCAGCTGCCAGCGTAGCATCGGTTTCTGTGATACCGCCCACACCGGAGCCCACAATCTTGACTTTGACTTCATCAGTGGACAGTTTCTGCAGAGAATCGGAAATAGCCTCCGCCGACCCTTGTACATCCGCTTTCAGCACGATATTCAGCTCGGAAACTTCGCCATCGGTCATGTTGGCAAACATATTTTCCAGCTTGGACTTCTGCTGACGTGCCAGTTTCACCTCACGGAACTTGCCTTGGCGATAAAGGGCCACCTCACGCGCTTTTTTCTCGTCACGCACAACAGTAGCTTCATCACCTGCCGCCGGAACACCCGACAACCCAAGAATTTCCACCGGAATGGACGGACCCGCTTCGGTGATTTCACGTCCCAACTCATCACGCATCGCACGTACGCGGCCATATTCAAAACCACACAGCACAATGTCGCCTTTGTTCAACGTTCCCTCACGAACCAGAACCGTCGCAACTGGACCACGGCCTTTATCCAGGAAGGACTCGATCACCACGCCGCTCGCCATACCACTGCGAATAGCCTTCAGTTCCAGAACCTCAGCCTGCAACAAAATGGCTTCCAGCAATTCGTCAATTCCGATGCCGGTTTTCGCAGAAACATGCACAAACTGAGATTCACCACCCCACTCTTCTGGAATAACGCCATGCTGGGACAGTTCATTCTTGACGCGATCCGGATCCGCTTCAGGTTTGTCGATCTTGTTCACCGCGACAACCACCGGCACTTTGGCTGCTTTGGCATGTTGGATAGCTTCAATGGTCTGGGGCATCACACCATCATCGGCAGCAACGACCAGCACTACGATATCCGTCGCTTGGGCGCCACGCGCACGCATAGCAGTAAACGCCGCATGCCCCGGGGTATCGAGGAAGGTGATCATACCGTTGTCCGTTTCGACATGGTACGCACCGATATGCTGGGTAATCCCGCCTGCTTCACCCGCTGCAACCTTGGTAGAACGGATGTAGTCCAACAGTGAGGTCTTACCATGGTCGACGTGACCCATAATAGTTACAACCGGAGCACGCGATTCAGCAGCAACGCCGGTATCACGGTCGCTCATTACCGCTTCTTCCAGCTCGTTTTCGCGTCGCAGAATCACTTTGTGACCCATTTCTTCCGCAACCAGCTGGGCGGTTTCTTGATCGATAACCTGGTTGATGGTTGCCATCGCCCCTAGCTTCATCATGGTTTTGATAACCTGAGAACCTTTCACCGCCATCTTGTTCGCCAGTTCGGCAACAGTGATGGTTTCACCAATCATCACATCGCGGTTAACTGCCTGGACAGGTTTGTTGAAGCTCTGCTGTAGCAGACTGGTTTTGCGTTTACCCTTACCACCGCGAATTGCAGCTCGCGCTTCTTCACGATCGGCCTTGGATTCAGAAAGACGATTGCCTTTCTTCTGCTTGGTCACTTTGCCACTGCGGCCGCGTCCCCGACGATCACCCTCAACCTGACGATCGTTCTCATCTTCCGCTTCACGAGCGTGATGAGACGTCGTCACATGGTAATCGACGTCTTCGAGATCTTCGCGTTCGTTTTCCCAACGTCCGGCATTCTCTTCCGCCATCCGACGAGCTTCCTCAGCGATACGACGCGCTTCCTCTTCGACCTTATGACGAGATGCTTCTTCAGCTTTGCGTTTTAACTCAGCTGCTTCAGCTTCACGACGCACTTTCTCAGCATGGGTCGCCTTGGTCATACTCTCGTTTTGTTGATTGCTCACTTTTTCTTTTTCCGCTACGTCACGCTTCGCTTTGTCAGCGGCCTCGCGTTTGGCTTGCTCTTCAGCAGCGCGTTTTGCCTTCTCTTCCACTTCACGCTTCGCTTTTTCTTCAGCGTCGCGTTTAGCCTGTTCTTCGGCAGCACGTCGTGCCTGTTCTTCCGCTTCACGCTGCGCCTGCTCTTCCTCTGTAATCTGTTGATCTTCAAGAGGATCGCGTTTTACATAAGTGCGTTTCTTGCGGACTTCAATCTGCACTGACTTGCTCTTTCCGCCAGTGCTGGGAATGCTTAATGTGCTACGGGTTTTACGCTGCAACGTCAGTTTCCCGGAAGCACTGCCACGTTCGCGATTCAGATGAGCCAGCAGAGTTTCTTTCTCAGACTGGGTTACAGAATCAGCGGCAGACTTGGTGATCCCCGCATCAGCAAACTGCTGTATCAGGCGGTCAACCGGAGTCTGAATCTCTTCGGCCAGCGATTTTACGGTTACATCTGTCATGCTGTTCCTTTCCTGCTACAGTTCGTTATTCGTTACTATCACCAAACCAACAGATATTACGTGCGGCCATAATCAGCTCACCGGCTTTCTCTTCGTTCAGCCCATCAATATCTGTCAGGTCGTCGACGCCCTGCTCAGCAAGATCTTCCAGCGTACAAACTCCGCGTGCGGCCAGTGTAAACGCCATTTCACGCGGCAGACCAGCTAAATTGAGCAAATCTTCTGCAGGTTGGCCGGCACCACGATTCTCTTCCCGCGCCAGAGCGAGTGTTGTCAACGCGGCTTTAGCGCGTTCACGCAATGCTTCAATGGTTTCTTCATCCAAACCATCGATTTCCTGCAGTTCGGTGATAGGTACATAGGCCAGCTCTTCCAGCGATGAGAATCCTTCTTCCACCAGTGCGGTAGCGAACTCTTCATCAATATCCAGATAGCGCGTGAACACGTCGATCGCTGCATGCGCTTCAGCCTGATGTTTCGCTTGAAGATCTTCAATAGTCATCACGTTCAGTTCCCATCCGCTCAATTGGGATGCCAAACGAACGTTTTGACCATTACGACCAATAGCTTGCGCCAGATTTCCCGCTTCGACAGCGATATCCATAGTGTGTTTGTCTTCGTCCACCACAATGGAGGCTACATCAGCTGGAGCCATCGCATTAATCACAAACTGTGCCGGGTTGTCATCCCACAGGACAATATCGATACGCTCTCCACCCAACTCACTGGATACCGCCTGAACGCGAGCGCCACGCATACCTACGCAAGCGCCAACAGGGTCGATACGTTTATCATTAGTCTTCACGGCAATCTTGGCACGAGATCCCGGATCACGAGCGGCAGCCTTGATCTCGATGACCTCTTCACCAATTTCAGGAACCTCGATCCGGAAAAGCTCAATCAGCATTTCCGGACGAGAGCGGCTGACAAACAACTGAGCACCACGCGCTTCAGGGCGAACAGCATACAGCACCCCGCGGATACGATCACCTGGGCGGAAATTCTCACGCGGCAGCATATCTTCACGCCCAATCACGGCTTCAGCATTACTGCCAAGATCAAGCGAAATATTGTCGCGATTCACCTTCTTTACGACGCCGGTGACAATTTCGCCTTCCTGCTCACGGAACTGATCAACCACCATCGCGCGTTCCGCTTCTCGCACTTTTTGTACGATAACCTGCTTGGCGGTTTGCGTCGTGATACGATCAAAAGTAACGGACTCTATCTGATCTTCGATATAGCCGCCTAAATCAATTTCAGGCTCCTCAAACTGGGCCGCTTCAAGCGTGATCTCACGTGTCGGCTGAGTGACTTCATTGACGACCAGCCAACGGCGGAATGTATCAAAGTCGCCAGTTTTACGATCGATGCATACCCGCACATCGATATCCTGTTCATATTTTTTCTTGGTTGCAGTCGCCAGTGCGGTTTCCAGCGCCTCAAAAATTTTCTCACGCGGAACGGCTTTCTCATTAGAAACCGCTTCAACAACAGCCAGAATCTCTTTATTCATCCTAGTTGCCTCATTCAAACCTTAAAAGTGGGGTACCAGGTTCGCCTTCTGGATATTGCTCAGCGCGAACACCTCATCTTTGCCTTCCACTGTTACAGTGATCATCTCACCCTCTACGGATTTGATTATCCCCTGCCACTTGCGACGATTCTGGACAGCCATACGCAATACCAGACTCACTTCCTCACCAACAAAGCGCTCATAGTGCTCTGCAGTGAAAAGCGGTCGATCCAACCCGGGAGAAGATACTTCCAGGTTATAGGCGACAGAGATGGGATCCTCAACGTCCATCACCGCACTGACCTGGTGGCTGACATCAGCACAATCATCAACAGTGATCCCATCTTCACTATCAATATAGATACGCAGTGTTGACTGGCGACCCCGAATGAACTCTATACCGACTAATTCATAGCCCAGAGCTTCAACGGGTGCTGAAATCATTTCTGTCAATTTTTGCTCTAATGTGGACAAGCCCACCCCCAAGACATAAAAAAAGGGCCTTATAGCCCAGTAATTCTGTTGTCAAATAACAAAAAACCCCGATATATCGGGGCTTTATGCAACTGGACCCTGTTACCGCACACTGTCGCGGTATAACTCACCATAAAGCATCTTTTCAAAACTTATTGTGAATTCAACGTTACCGTCAGAACATTCGTTTGAAAAAAAGCTTTTGGAAAGTTAGTTGGTTGCGGGGGCCGGATTTGAACCGACGACCTTCGGGTTATGAGCCCGACGAGCTACCAGGCTGCTCCACCCCGCGTCCGAAAACGTGGCAAATACTACGCTGACAACTATCAAATTGCAAGTTATCAATAGGATTGGTACCGAGGACGGGACTTGAACCCGTAAGCCCAATCGGGCACTACCACCTCAAGGTAGCGTGTCTACCAATTCCACCACCTCGGCATCATAACTTATTTTATTCTCCGATGACTGGTAGGATCATCGGAGAAAAACTTACTGACTCATTTGGGAATATCGCTTGACGGCGCCGTTGATTTTTCCGGAGCAACCTGCTCAACCTTTGCGGGTTGGTTAAGATTGTCCCATTCACTACTTTTCTTACCATGCCCGGAGCTAAGGTTTCCCAAAATAAGGCTGATAACAAAAAACAACGTCGCAAGCAGTGCGGTCATTCGAGTCATGAAATTACCGGAGCCGCTCGAACCGAATAACGTCGCAGATGCTCCAGCTCCGAAAGACGCGCCCATGTCAGCACCTTTACCTTGCTGCAACATGATCAAACCGACCAGGCTGATCGCTACCAGAAGGAAAATGACTAAAAGAGCTTCGTACATAGCTGTACCCATATTATCTTTCGCAGTAAAAGCGAACTGGTTCAAATTCTTGCGGCTAACCGTCGACCATCCACACAGGATGTGTCACATCCCTTACAAATCGGGTCTGAATACTAACCAAAGCATTCATGGTTAGCAAGGGTAATTTGGGAACATCGCTCCGATTGAGGAAAAAACCATCGCCCCTCCCTTGTTCTAAAGGTATTTCAACTTATCCGCATGATTATATTGTCTTAATTCTCCAGTACACCCTTTTCGGCGAGGAAAGGGCGAACATCCCCGCCGGCGTGAAAGTGGCTATCCTGCCGATTTGACAGCCTCGGCTATACGATGAGCCATTTCAGCTACCTGGGCTTCATCCTCACCTTCCACCATGACTCTAATCAACGGCTCCGTACCCGACTTGCGCAATAGCACACGCCCTTTATTGCCCAGTTGGGCTTCAACATCCTGAGTAATGCGTTTTACCGACTCATGTTCCAGCGGATCATGCTCGCCAGAAAATCTTATGTTGACCAAGATCTGAGGAAACAGCTTCATTCCACTACATAGATCGTGAAGATTCATATGATTACGGGCCATCGCGGTAAGCACTTGCAGACCGGCTATAATGCCGTCTCCAGTAGTAGTTTTATCCAGCAAAATGACATGACCGGAGTTCTCTGCTCCCATACGCCAACCCTTTTCCTGCATCAGTTCAAGTACATATCGATCCCCGACCTTCGCTCTGGCAAAAGGTATTCCCAGCTGCTTCAATGCCACTTCTAGACCCATATTACTCATCAAGGTTCCAACCGCACCACCACGCAATTGTCCTTGACGTAAAGCCTCTCTGGCGATGATATAAAGGATCTGGTCGCCATCAACCTTATTCCCCAGATGATCAACCATGATCAGTCGATCACCATCACCATCAAAAGCTAGACCTACATCGGCTTTATCTCTCAGCACACGTTCCTGAAGACTTTCCACATCCGTGGCACCACATTGCTGATTGATATTCATACCATCAGGCTCGCAGCCAATGACTGTTACTTTAGCGCCAAGCTCGCGTAATACGCTGGGAGCGATATGATAAGTAGCGCCATTTGCGCAATCGACGACAATCTTAAGATTGTTCAGACTCAGTTCGTTGGGAAAAGTACTCTTGCAGAACTCGATATAACGCCCGGCAGCATCGACAATACGGCTGGCTCGCCCCAACTCAGCCGACTCAACGCAAGTCAACGGTTTTTCCATTTCAGCTTCAATGGCTTCTTCCACTTCATCAGGCAATTTAGTGCCATCGATAGAAAAAAATTTGATGCCATTGTCATAATACGGATTGTGCGAAGCAGAAATCACAATCCCAGCCTCAGCTCGAAAGGTTCGGGTCAGATAGGCTACTGCGGGAGTCGGCATAGGACCAGTAAAGGAAGCAGAAAGCCCGGCAGCAGCCAGACCTGCCTCCAGTGCAGACTCCAGCATATATCCAGAAATACGGGTATCTTTGCCGATAATGATCTTTCTTGAGCCGTGACGAGCCAGCACTTTCCCTGCCGCCCAGCCAAGTTTCAAAACGAAATCAGGCGTAATTGGTGTATCGCCGACTTTGCCACGAATACCGTCGGTACCAAAATATTTACGGCAGCTCATAATGTTATCTTCTATTCCTTCGCTGATAGTGTTGCTTCAACAATACGCAATGCATCTACGGTCGCTTTGACATCATGGACGCGAATAATCTGGGCACCTTTCATCGCGGCAATCACTGCACACGCAATACTTCCATAAACCCGCTCCCCGGGAGGAACATTCAATACTTGTCCAATCATGGATTTGCGGGACATACCTACTAGTAAAGGCAACCCAAAATGATGTAACTGTTCCAGACATGCCAGCAACCGATAATTATGCTGCAAATCTTTACCAAAACCGAATCCAGGATCCAGCAGCAATCGTTCCCGTTCGATGCCTGCATCTACACATTGGGCGATATGATGCTCGAAAAATACCTCTACGTCGCTAAGCACATCATCATATTGGGGGGAATGCTGCATGGTTCTCGGCAAACCTTGCATATGCATCAGACAGATCGGAAGCCCAGTCGCAGCAGCGGCACTTATCGCACCGGGCAGTTGAAGTGACCGAATATCGTTGATCAAATGAGCCCCCACGTCGGCAGCAGCAGTAATAATTTCGGGCTTCGATGTATCAACCGAAATCCACACATCAAAACGACGAGACAAGGCATCAACTACCGGGATCACCCGTTCCAGTTCATCGTCAACGCTAACTTCGCCGGCCCCAGGGCGAGTAGATTCACCGCCGATATCAATGATTGCTGCACCGGCAGTAATCATGTCGTTCGCATGCCGAATGGCTGCATCCAATGTATTGTGCTTACCGCCATCGGAAAAAGAATCCGGCGTAACATTCAATATCCCCATAACCTGGGGACGAGATAAATCCAGCACGGCACCACGAGCTTTTAGTTGCATTCTCACACTCCTGCACTACGTCAAAACCACAAAGACTCAGGCCCGGTAGTAAAAAACCCCGGCAAGCCGGGGTTCAACATAAATTTCATGCTTTTTCAGCGGTCATGAAATTTTATTTATCATTAATCGGACCAGACATTGTGTTGTCCGTTCCCGCATCAGAGGGACGCTGTTCCTCGCCTGACGAAGATGCTTTCGGGGCGCTTCCGCTATTATCAGAGGAATTGCTGCCACCAGGCGTAGAGCCGGGTTCTTCCCAACCAGCAGGCGGACGAACATCCTTACGTGCCATGAGATCGTCAATCTGAGGTGCATCAATGGTTTCATATTTCATCAACGCATCTTTCATGGAATGTAAAATATCCATGTTGGCCATCAGCAACTCACGAGCCCGTCTATAGTTTCTATCAATCAAAGATTTAACTTCCTGATCGATAATCCTAGCTGTCTCATCGGACATATGCTTGGCTTTAGCTACAGAGCGACCGAGGAAAACTTCCCCCTCTTCTTCAGCATATAATAAGGGCCCCAGTTTTTCGGAGAACCCCCATTGGGTCACCATGTTACGCGCAATTGAAGTCGCGACTTTAATATCATTCGATGCGCCGGTAGATACGTGTTCAACACCATAAATGATCTCTTCGGCCAGACGACCACCATACAAGGTGGAAATCTGGCTTTCTAACTTCTGACGACTTGCACTAATCGCATCGCCTTCCGGCAGGAAGAACGTAACCCCAAGAGCTCGACCACGAGGAATGATTGTAACCTTATGAACCGGATCATGTTCAGGAACAAGACGACCAATGATGGCATGGCCGGCTTCGTGGTATGCCGTTGACTCTTTTTGAGCTTCCGTCATCACCATGGAACGACGCTCAGCCCCCATCATGATTTTGTCTTTCGCCTTTTCGAACTCAACCATAGAGACCACACGTTTGTTTCCACGTGCAGCAAACAATGCAGCCTCATTCACCAAGTTCGCCAAATCAGCACCAGAAAAGCCTGGGGTACCTCGTGCAATTACAGAAGCATCAATGTCCGGAGACAAAGGAACCCGGCGCATATGAACTTTAAGAATCTGTTCACGCCCACGGACATCTGGCAGCCCAACAACAACCTGCCGGTCAAATCGGCCCGGCCGGAGCAACGCCGGGTCAAGAACATCAGGACGGTTAGTAGCAGCAATTACAATGATGCCTTCATTACCTTCAAAACCATCCATTTCCACCAGCATCTGATTCAACGTCTGTTCGCGTTCATCATGACCGCCGCCAAGACCAGCACCGCGTTGACGACCGACAGCATCGATTTCATCGATAAAGATGATGCAGGGCGCCGCTTTCTTTGCCTGCTCGAACATATCTCGAACGCGGGAAGCACCGACACCAACGAACATCTCGACAAAATCAGAACCAGAAATAGTAAAGAAAGGTACTTTAGCTTCGCCAGCTATGGCCTTAGCCAATAAAGTTTTACCCGTCCCTGGAGGGCCAACCATTAAAATGCCTTTAGGAATCTTACCGCCTAATTTCTGAAAACGGCTGGGCTCACGCAAATACTCAACCAGTTCAGCGACCTCTTCTTTGGCTTCGTCACATCCAGCAACATCGGCAAAAGTCGTCTTTATCTGATCTTCAGTAAGCATGCGTGCCTTGCTTTTACCAAAAGACATAGCCCCCTTGCCACCACCACCCTGCATCTGACGCATGAAGAAAATCCAAACGCCAATCAGCAACAGCATCGGGAACCATGAAATGAAGATGGTCGCCAGGAAACTTTGCTCCTCAGGAGGTTCACCAACCACTTTCACACTTTTGGTCAGGAGGTTATCCAGCAACTTGGGATCTTGGACAGGAATATATGTGGTGTATCGGCTGCTGTCTTTTTTGACAACATTAATCTCGCGTCCGTTAATACGTGCTTCACGGACCTGATCCTGATTCACTTCCGTTAAAAAGGTTGAATAATCCACCCTACGGCCATTCGACTCGCTGGGCCCAAAGCTCTGGAATACGGACATCAGCACCACCGCAATGACCAACCAGAGAATCAGGTTTTTCGCCATGTCACTCAAGGGATGAACCTCATATTACATCTGTGTTAAAAAATAGCGTCAGGTTACTACAGTTTGCGACCTGTCGCTACAATGTACACCTCACGAGAACGGGCACGTGAGGCTTCTGGCTTACGAATCTTCACTGTCGTAAACAGGGTGCGAATCTCTCTAAGATACTCATCGAAACCTTCACCCTGAAATACTTTCACTACAAAACTTCCTCCCGGCGCTAATACGTCCCGGCACATTCCCAACGCCAGTTCCACCAAATACATGGCCCTGGGAATGTCTACTGCAGGAGTACCACTCATGTTAGGCGCCATATCAGACATCACAACCTGAACCTTTTCATCGCCAACACGTTCCAGCAGAGTTTTCAGCACCAATTCATCACGAAAATCTCCCTGAAGGAAATCGACACCAACAATCGGATCCATAGGGAGGAGATCACACGCAATAATGCGCCCATTTTCGCCAATCTGACTGACCACATATTGAGACCATCCGCCGGGAGCTGCCCCTAGGTCGACAACCGTCATCCCAAGTTTGAATAGCTTGTCAGACTGCTGTAATTCATCAAGTTTAAACCATGCGCGAGAGCGAAGCCCTTTTTTCTGCGCCTGTTGCACATATTTGTCACTAAAGTGTTCCTGCAACCAGCGGGTGGAACTTGCAGAACGCTTTTTGTTAGCCATCGATTTCCCAACTATTCTTAAATAAGGCGCTTTCGGTACATGAAACGTCTCGATCACCACCAATTACCACAGTCGGATTGGTGATAATTACCAGATGGCGGTAGAATGATCCGTTTTCAATCCTAACCTAAGCAAAAAAGACAATGAACTTGAGTAACAAACAAAAACAGCACCTGAAAGGCTTGGCTCACCCGCTAAAACCGGTTGTCATGCTTGGCAACAACGGCCTGACTGAAGGCGTACTTGCCGAAATAGAACAGGCGCTGGAGCATCATGAGCTGATTAAAGTCAAGATTGCTGCTGAAGACCGCGAAACCAAAGGGCTTATCATTGATGCCATTCTGCGCGAAACTGGTGCCAGTAATGTTCAAGTCATCGGTCACACACTGGTACTCTACCGTGCGTCAAACGAACGAAAAATCGTGCTGCCACGATAACATTTTTCAGCCGGAGCTACTCGTTTCATTTTCGTCGCAAAGTGCCATGACTGAAGACGAGAGAAAAGGCCGCATGCGGCCTTTTTCTATTCTTTACAAAACCGTCGGCGCAGAGTCCAACGTCTTGCATCAAAGATATTCCACTTTCAAAATCTCATATTCGACAGCACCACCTGGAGTTGAGATGGTAACGACATCATCCGTCTCCTTACCAATCAAGCCGCGAGCTATGGGAGAATTGACAGAAATCAGATTCTGTTTGATGTCGGCTTCATCATCACCAACGATTCGATAAGTCTGCTCTTCGTCGTTATCCACGTTCAACACGGTAACCGTCGCACCAAAAATGACGCGACCTGTCGCTGACATTTTGGTGACATCAATGACCTGTGCATTAGAAAGTTTGGCCTCAATCTCCTGAATGCGCCCTTCACAGAATCCTTGCTGCTCACGAGCAGCGTGGTATTCCGCATTTTCTTTCAAATCACCGTGTTCGCGGGCTTCGGCAATTGCTGCAATGATTTCCGGCCGACGGACCGTCTTCAAATGCTCAAGTTCTTGACGTAACTTTTCAGCACCACGCAATGTCATCGGAAATTGCTTCATATCGTCACTACCTCTAAAAAAATCCGAACGGCCCAATAACCGTTACTCTCACGCACTCAACCTCCGCGATAGAGTGTTTCCATGCCAGTGCTTGCTGACAATTTAAACAAAAACAATCCGGCCCGGAATGTTTCTTCCAGGCCAGAGGCTGTTTTGCATTTTGATACGCATTTTACCCCAGAGTTCACTGGGGGTCATCGTTTACTTTAGACCATGATGCGCCGTAGTATGACCACACGTTACCCTGTACTTGACTGAGATTATGCGTTTTTCATCGATTCTTATCGGCATTGCCAGTTCTTTTCTTCTGTATACAAGCGCCCATGCGGCCACGGTTGAAGACCATATAAAATACTTACCAGACGGCGCAAACCTGGCAATGATAGTGCAGAAAATCGGGGCAACTACACCGACCATTGATTATCACAGCAATCAGATGGCATTACCGGCCAGTACACAAAAAGTGATTACTGCTCTGGCAGCCTTGCTGCAACTGGGGCCAGACTATCGCTTCATTACGACCATGGAAAGCCACGGCACGATCACCAACGGCGTTCTACGCGGGAACCTGATCGTTCGTTTCAGCGGCGATCCAACGCTGAAACGTCAACAGATCCGCAGTATGGTTCAGGATCTCAAAAAACGCGGTCTTCGCGAGATCGCGGGCGATGTCCTCATCGACACATCCGTTTTTGCCAGTCACGATAAAGCTCCCGGATGGCCCTGGAATGATATGACGCAATGCTTTAGCGCTCCGCCCGCCGCAGCCATCGTCGACAGAAACTGCTTCTCTATTTCACTTTACAGCGCCCCTAAAGCGGGCGACACCGCTTTTATACGAGTGGCATCCTATTATCCGGTTCAGATGTTCAGCGAAGTCCGCACGCTGCCTAAAGGCTCCCCTGATGCGCAGTATTGCGAGCTTGATGTCGTCCCTGGCGAACTCAACCGCTTCACACTCACTGGCTGTCTGACTCAACGTCCAGATCCTTTACCTTTAGCATTTGCTATTCAAGATGGCGCCAGCTATGCGGGAGCCATCGTCAAAGATGAGCTGGCACAAGCGGGTATAAATGCAACAGGTAATCTACGTCGGCAAGCCCTTCCAGGAACAGTTGGAACCGTATTAACCCAAACACAGTCCGAGCCGCTGCATGACCTACTGACAACTATGTTGAAAAAGTCAGACAACATGATTGCCGATACTGTTTTTCGTACAATAGGACATGAACGGTTTAAGGTTCCAGGTACATGGCGAGCCGGCGCCGACGCCGTCCGCCAAATTCTGAGACAAAAGGCTGGAGTAAATTTGGATAACAGCATCATCGTAGACGGTTCCGGCTTATCACGTCACAACCTGATTGCACCAGCCACCATGATGCAGGTATTACAATATATTGCCCAACACGACAGCGAACTGAACTATATCAAAATGCTGCCACTGGCAGGCTACGACGGCACCCTGCGTTATCGTGGAGGGTTGCATGAAGCAGGTTTGGACGGCAAAGTCTCGGCGAAGACAGGCGCACTTCAAGGGGTCTATAACCTGGCCGGTTTTATTACAACCGCAAGCGGTCAGCGTCTTGCTTTCGTACAATATCTTTCTGGCTATGCCGTGCCACCAGAGGATCAGAAAGAGCGCAGAATCCCTCTGGTGAGATTTGAGACCCATCTCTATAAGGATATTTACCAGAGTAATTGATTATTAAATAAAAATCCCCTTACCTATCAATTAGATAAGGGGATTAAATACCTATAACAAGCAAATCGCTACAATGCAGGTGATGTAGAAGTCAAACCGACGTATTAACGCTGATAGATAATTTCAACGCCTTCGTCATCGTCTTCATCCCAGTCATCATCCAAATCATCTTCCATATCCCCGTCAGCAGATTCCAGTTGCTCACGATGATAATCATCCCACATGAACTCGACTTTTTGGGATGCTGCTGCTCCCTCTTCCGTTTCCATGATTTTGGGATTGGCGTTAAGGAAACTCATAACATCCCAGCATAGCGCGTTCACGCCTGTGCGATTGGCCGCAGACACCAGGTAATATTTACCTTCCCACCCCAAAGCATTGGCAATCTCTTTAGCCCGCTTTTCGCCTTCAGCGTGATCCAGTAGATCCACTTTGTTGAATACCAACCAGCGAGGTTTCTCAGCCAATGTTGCGCTATAACTATGCAACTCATTCACGATCACCTTGGCATTCTGGATCGGATCAGATTCGTCCATAGGCACCAGATCGATCAGGTGTAACAAAACACGGCAACGCTCCAGATGACGGAGAAAACGGATCCCCAGACCGGCGCCTTCGGATGCACCTTCGATTAATCCGGGAATATCGGCAATAACAAAACTCTGCTCGCTATCCATACGAACCACGCCCAAACTAGGAACCAGCGTCGTAAATGGATAATCAGCCACTTTCGGCTTGGCGGCGGAGACAGCCCGGATAAATGTAGATTTACCAGCATTTGGCAACCCCAGCATGCCAACATCCGCCAGCAACAGCAATTCCAGCAATAACTCCCGCTCTTCTCCTGGCGTACCACTAGTCTTTTGACGCGGAGCACG
Organism: Musicola keenii; assembly: GCF_014855505.1. Classification (NCBI taxonomy): domain Bacteria; kingdom Pseudomonadati; phylum Pseudomonadota; class Gammaproteobacteria; order Enterobacterales; family Pectobacteriaceae; genus Musicola; species Musicola keenii. The sequence goes on from NZ_JAAWVW010000006.1 coordinate 163,835, forward strand.
ATTCACCGATGACTTGAAGCGAGTGTTCCCTAATCCATGCCAACCCCCCTTGGCGACTAGCAAACGCTGCTGATGACGTGTCATATCTCCAAGGATCTCGTCCGTGCCTTTATCACGAATTCGTGTGCCTACCGGAACTTTGATGACAATATCCTTGCCACGTTTACCGGTACAGTCACGGCTTTGACCATTCTGCCCGCGTTCAGCGCGAAACGATTTCTCGAAACGGTAATCAATCAGGGTATTGAGGTTCTCATCAGCCAGCAGGTACACGTCGCCGCCGTCGCCGCCATCGCCGCCGTCCGGCCCACCATTAGGGATATATTTCTCACGGCGGAAACTGACGCAGCCGTTGCCACCGTCACCAGCCACGACAAGAATGGTGGCCTCATCTACAAACTTCATGAACTGTCTCCGAAAAAAACCAATAGAGAATGATCGATTTGCCTGATGGTTATTGGTTCTCTTTGGTATAACTATTTGATTTCTGACAACATCAATAAAAACGTGACCAATAAAAAACCGATGCATCAGAATTGTTCTGATAAAGGGGGGCAGATTGTACCTGCTCGGAGTAAAAATTTCACCTGTATTAAAAATAAACAGCAGAAATAAATGGACGATTGGATATATAAACGATTACCGCCCGATAATACGGTGCCCAATAGCCGAAAACATGGCCCCAGCCACAACAACAAACGCCCCTATATAACCAAGCGGATTCAGCTCAAGTGACGCAAAAACAGAAGGCCAGACAAGCGCCAGAATATCTGAGAAAAATAAGGTAAATAGCGGGGTAAGGGTAATAATGGCACTTACCTGAGCAGCCTGCCAACGAGCCATAGCTTCAGCCAGCGCACCATATCCGACTAGCGTATTGATTCCGCAAAACAACAAACAAACCAGTTGCCAGTTGCTTAATTGAAAAATTGCCCACGGCTTTGCCAGCGGAGTAATACAGAGAGCGCATAGCGCATATAGCAGAAACAACAATTGTTGCGACGATAACCGTCGAAGCAACACTTTTTGAGCCACACCATAAGATACCCAGACAGTGGCAGCCGCCATACCCAGTAATACACCCACAGTATAATCAGTAAGCCGGGTAAGTATTTCAACCAAACTGGAGTTAAAAAACATCACCAGGCCAGAAATTAAGATGATTGCACCGATTATCTGATTTAGACGCATCCTCTCTTTCAGAACAAAAACACTGGCAATCATCATTCCGACAGGAGATAACTGACCGATAACCTGTGAGGTTGTTGGGCTCAAGTAGCGCAGCGATGAGCTGAACAGCATGAAGTTTCCCAACAGTCCTCCTGTAGCGATGAACAGCAAAATCCACCAACGCTGATGATTAAACAGCCTAACAGTCGGCAAATGACCTTTGGCGCGAAGAAACAGCCACAGGCCAACGGACGCAATCACAAAACGATACCAGACTACGGTATAGGGCTCCATATTGGCCAAAACTTGCTTCATCGCTATTGGCAATGCGCCCCAGCATACAGCAGTGGTCAATGCCAAGCCTAATCCTATGCCAGCATTCTGTTTCATTATGGCTTATCCAAGTTGTTCTACTGTTATGCCCTGAAATACAAAAAGCCCTGCAACAAGTTGCAGGGCTTCAAGCTCTAGCCTGTATCGTCAATTATTCAGCGACAATGCTGACATACTTACGATTTTTAGGGCCTTTAACTTCGAACTTAACTTTACCGTCAGACAGCGCAAACAGAGTATGGTCTTTGCCACAACCTACATTGCTACCTGCGTGGAACTTAGTACCGCGCTGGCGAATAATAATGCTACCAGCCAACACTGCTTCTCCGCCAAAGCGCTTTACACCAAGACGTTTACTTTCTGAATCACGGCCGTTACGAGTTGAACCGCCAGCTTTTTTGTGTGCCATTAATCCGCTCTCCTAAAACTTAAGCGCTGATGCCGGTGATTTTCACGTCAGTAAACCACTGACGGTGACCAGCCTGCTTACGGTAGTGCTTACGGCGACGGAACTTAACGATCTTCACTTTTTCGCCACGACCATGAGCAATAACTTCAGCCTTGATCTTCCCGCCGTCCACGAAGGGAACACCGATTTTGACGTCATCACCATTAGCAACCATCAGAACCTGGTCAAACTCGACAGCCTCACCAGTTGCGATGTCCAGCTTTTCCAAGCGAACAGTCTGGCCTTCGCTTACTCGGTGTTGTTTACCACCACTTTGGAAAACTGCGTACATAAAAAACTCCGCTCTCTGCATGCCCACATGAATTATTCAGTATTCAGAGCACGCTATAAATATTCACAATAGGGCGCGAATTCTACGCAAAAAACCAGCTGATGACAAGCCTTGAATCCATCAACGTGAAGAAAAAGAATACAACTCACTAACTGCCGTTTATCTGCTCCATTTTTCAAGTACAATCAAGGCTACCACCCCCTATTTAGTGCCGATATAAACTACAAATTTACGGCACCATTGAACTCTTTAGCTGGCAAAAACGATGAACCTAGAGCAAATCACAGCGTTAAGCGCACAGGATATGGCCGCCGTCAATCAAATCATTCTGGAACAGCTCAATTCCGACGTCGCGCTGATTAATCAATTAGGACATTACATTATCAGCGGCGGAGGAAAACGTATCCGCCCCATGATTGCGGTACTTGCAGCCAGATCACTGAATTATCAAGGAAATAAACATATAACAGTCGCAGCACTGATCGAGTTTATCCATACAGCAACACTTTTACATGATGACGTTGTCGATGAGTCAGACATGCGCCGGGGTAAAGCCACCGCTAACGCCGCATTCGGAAACGCCGCCAGCGTGTTGGTCGGTGATTTTATCTACACTCGTGCATTTCAAATGATGACGAGTCTGTCTTCTCTGCACGTACTGGCCGTTATGTCCGATGCGGTTAACGTCATAGCCGAAGGTGAAGTTCTGCAATTAATGAACTGCAACGATCCAGACATCACTGAAGAGAGCTATATGCGCGTAATTTACAGTAAAACCGCGCGCTTATTTGAGGCTGCCGCCCAGTCTTCCGCTATTCTGGCTGATGCTGATACCACATGTGAAAACGCTTTACGGGATTATGGCCGCTATCTAGGAACCGCATTCCAATTGATTGATGACTTACTGGATTATAATGCGGACGGCAAAACGCTCGGCAAAAATACCGGCGATGATCTGAATGAAGGGAAACCCACCCTACCGCTACTGCACGCCATGCATCATGGCAATCCGGAACAACGCCGTATGATCCGTCAAGCAATCGAACAAGGAAATGGGCGCCACCTATTAATTCCTGTGCTAGCAGCCATGCAGGAATGCGGTTCGTTGGAATATACCCGTCAACGTGCGGAAGAAGAAGCAGACAAAGCGATTGCCGCATTACAATGCCTGCCGCACAGTGATTTCAAAACCGCGCTGGAAAGCCTGGCACACCTAGCGGTTCAGCGTAATTACTAATTCTGTCGTGTCTTCTACTACTTCATCATTCCCTTTGGTCTGCTGTTGAGGCAGGCCAGTAAAGGTATCGCACCTTCTCTTAGAATCAAGTCAATGAGGTGCTCACGCTCAGCGGCTGACAGCTGCTTGAAAGTCTCCACCCAAATTGATAATTGTTCCGAATCGTTCATAACAGAATAGGCCGGGTAACTTTCCTGCAAAGCATGCCTGACGTTATCAGGCAAACTCCAAAGTGAATACTCAACGCCTTTTCCCTGAACACCTTTGAGTTTCCGCCTTGCCCATCCTTTTACATTGGCCTGCTTATTCACTCCCTGCCGGGTTGTCGGCAGGCCCGCTACACCCAATAATTCCTTCGTTGCGAACCATTCTTTCTTCATCTAAATACTCCCTTTGATACCCGTCCATTTATTAAGAAACAAAAAAACCACAATAGGAGTTAAGTTTCCACATAATAGACTAATTTTATCCATACATCTAATGAGTTCACGTTAGAACAAGGCTAATCAACAGTGCCAGATGGAATAAAAGGGGGGAGACTACGTAAAGGAGAGCGGAACCACTCCATACTCAACGAGTGCGGAATGGTCCGATAATGGTATTATTCAGAAAAATCTTTTATTAAAGAAGCAACGCCTGAATTGGTCAATCCAAGCTGTTTTAGCGTCGCAGAAACACCTTCCCGCATGATAAATGCAATCAGTTTTTCACGTTCTGGCACCGATAGCTGCTGATAAATTTGAATCCAGACAGATAGCATATCCGACGATTTCACCGAATATTCTCCTGATGTTTCCCGTACAAGCAGCGTCTGCTGAACAGTTTGTGGCAAACTGTGGATCGAATATTCCACACCGCGTCCTTGCACACCTTTGCGTCGACGTTTTTCCCAACCATCTTCTCGGGCCCGCTTGTTCAATCCTTGCCTTGATTTAGGCAGTCCGCCAACACCAACCAATTCGCTGGTCGCAAACCACTCTTTTTTCATGTCCTTTTCATCCCGATAGTGCTATTCGTTACACACGCAGTTCCATTTGGAAATTAATTGGAAATATTCAGGAAATTGATGCTATATTATTTCCAAATAATGATTCCTGGTTAACGAAACCATTCACCATGAAACGTTAGTTATACCATTAATACGCTGTCGTCTTATAGCAATAAGGGAAGGATTATGAATTCAAGGAAAAATGATTGGCATCCTGCCGATATTATTGCGGCACTAAGAAAAAAAGGAACAACACTTGCGGCGGTTTCTCGGGCGGCCGGGTTGAGTTCATCGACATTAGCTAACGCATTATCCCGACCGTGGCCAAAAGGAGAATGGTTGATCGCGGATGCATTAGGCATCCATCCTGCTGAGATCTGGCCAAGCCGTTACTATGATCATATAACCAATGAATTACTCGATCGTAAAAAACTGATTCGTCCCCACTAACGGCTGGATACAGTAACCCCATAAAAAAGCCGGAGATACAGTTGATCTCCGGCTTTTTCAAAACAAACTGACAGGTTATTTATTGACGAACACTTCACCCTGCACGATATCCTGCTTCAACGTATCGAGCATGCTGACCAGAGATTGTTGTTCATAAGCGCTGAGAGCCCCTATCTCTCTACGCTCCATGATCCCTTCTTTTCCCAGCAACAATGGCTGAGCAAAGAAACGAGCAAACTTGCCGTCACTTTCCACATAAGCGCATTCGACAACACCGCTTTCGCCTTGCAAAGCACGAACCAGTGACAACCCAAAGCGAGCTGCTGCTTGGCCCATTGACAATGTTGCAGATCCGCCGCCTGCTTTAGCTTCAACGACTTCAGTCCCGGCATTCTGAATACGCTTGGTCAAAGCAACCACTTCCTGCTCAGAGAGGTCAACGCCAGGAATCTGTGAAAGCAAAGGCAATATAGTGACCCCAGAATGCCCACCAATAACAGGTACATCGATTTCCTGTGGATGCTTCCCCTTCAACTCAGCAACAAAAGTATTTGAACGAATAATATCGAGCGTCGTGACGCCGAAAAGTCTATTTCTGTCATAAACTCCCGCTTTTTTAAGCGTCTCAGCGGCAATAGCTACCGTCGAATTAACGGGGTTGGTAATGACACAGATACAGGCTTTAGGACAAGTGCGGGCAATCTGCTCTACCAGGTTACGCACAATTCCGGCATTTACATTAAAAAGATCGGAACGATCCATGCCAGGTTTACGAGCTACTCCCGCAGAAATCAGTACAATATCCGCACCTACCAACGCCGGGGTGGCGTCTTCACCGCAAAATCCTTTGATGTTGACTGCTGTTGGAATATGACTCAAATCAACAGCAACACCTGGAGTCACGGGAGCAATGTCATAGAGCGACAATTCTGAACCTGAAGGAAGCTGGGTTTTGAGGAGAAGCGCAAGGGCTTGACCAATACCGCCTGCGGCTCCTAGAACTGCAACTTTCATCCTAAACTCCTTATTATCTTATTAATTAAAAGTACCGTGGATTCATTTAGTTATAACCATGCGTATTTAATTGACAAGCAGGTGGAACTGTCATTGGCGAGGATAAACACGCATACGGTGATCAGGCGCTATGTAATTAATAATAAACTAATAATACGTATTAAAACTGAAAGGTAAGTAAAGTTACAGGTAATGGCGCCGAACACCGACATGAGCCCACGACAGGTTAACCATTTTGTTGCATTACAACATGCACCACTCTCTAAACAACATCATTTTGATAACATTTTATTTACTTTTTTGTGAGAGAGAGCACAGAACCAAATACTTCAAATCGCGTGATGTTTTGTCTCTTCAAAATGAAAAGGTGTTCCAGAACAATACGACTCCACAGGCAAAAATATTGCATAAAAATTCATTTATATGCATAATGCGGGGAATGATTAATCCAATTACCCCGGTGCCGAATGCGAAACTCCACAAAACAAGAAGATTTAGTAAAAGCGTTCAAAGCGCTGCTAAAAGAAGAAAAATTCAGTTCTCAAAGTGAAATTGTGCAAGCGCTGCAGGACGATGGGTTTGAAAATATCAACCAATCTAAGGTTTCCCGCATGCTGACAAAGTTCGGCGCGGTCAGAACCCGCAATGCCAAGATGGAAATGGTTTATTGCTTGCCCGCAGAGCTAGGGGTACCGACGACAACCAGTCCATTGAAAAATCTGGTACTGGATGTCGATCACAACGATGCGGTAGTCGTTATTCATACCAGCCCCGGTGCCGCTCAGCTTATTGCTCGTTTACTGGATTCGCTAGGCAAATCTGAAGGGATCCTCGGCACTATTGCCGGCGACGATACTATATTTACCACGCCGGCAAAGGGCTTCAGTGTCAAACAGCTCTACGAGGCCATTCTGGTTTTGTTTGAGCAAGAGCTCTGAAAAAACATCCGTGTTGCGCCATTCAAGCCAGCCTGGCAGAAAATTCAAGGGAAGTTCTCAGCGGAAATTTCCCCTTTAGCCAAACCGGCATCGAGCCGCACAGCACTTCCTTATTTATAGACATGTTGCTTCTCACACCGGGGGTAAATCAGCCAGCGGCCAACGAGGCCTGACGCTTATCCCTAAATCGCTCATCGTCCCCTGTTGAAGGCGCACTGCGCCAGCATAAGCAATCATTGCACCGTTATCGGTACAAAACGCAGGACGAGCATAAAACACTTCGCCACCACGTTTATTCATCATCTCTGCCAGTTTCTGGCGTAATGTCTGGTTAGCACTGACGCCTCCTGCGATCACCAGACGACGAAACCCGGTTTCATCCAGTGCCCGACGACATTTAATCGCCAGCGTATCGACGACAGCATCTTCAAACGCTCGCGCGATATCCGCCTGGGTCTGCGGGTCATTCCCATTTTCACGAATAGTATTGGCGGCAAACGTTTTCAGACCTGAAAAACTGAAATCCAGCCCCGGACGATCCGTCATTGGGCGGGGAAAAACAAACCGCCCATGCTGGCCGGCCTGCGCCATCTTCGATAACAATGGCCCGCCGGGATAATCCAACCCTAACAGTTTGGCCGTTTTATCAAATGCTTCGCCTGCCGCGTCGTCAATAGACTCCCCCAGTAGTAGATACTTACCAACCCCAGTTACGCTAATCAACTGGGTATGCCCGCCGGAAACCAGCAACGCGACAAAAGGGAAATCAGGGGGATTGTCTTCCAACATAGGTGCCAACAGATGGCCTTCCATATGATGAACAGCCACGGCCGGCACATTCCAAGCAAATGCCAGCGCTCGACCAACTGTAGCACCAACCAGCAAAGCCCCAACCAAACCGGGCCCGGCTGTATAGGCAACGCCATCAATATCGCCTTTATTTAAACCGGCGTCTCGCAGCGCGGCCTGAATGAGGGGAACGGTCTTACGAACATGATCACGTGACGCCAACTCCGGCACTACGCCGCCATAATCCGCATGCAGCTTAACCTGGCTGTAAAGCTGGTTAGCCAACAGGCCTGCCTGCGTGTCATAAATCGCTACGCCGGTTTCGTCGCAGGAAGTCTCTATACCCAATACGCGCATTACTGTAATTACTCTCATTTCTTGACTGGCCGTACGCCTGGCGCCGGTTGCGTCGGGCGGCGGGTAGTCTACCATAACCCCTGTGAATTATAGGCACGGAAGGCCGTAAAATGGTTTATGTTTGTTCACGGGCTTTACAAACGCGACACGATTGCAGTAGAATTCCGCACCATTTTGAAAAGGCTGGCACAGGCCAGCAACATACCGATTTATTGAGGTGAGAGGCACATGCCGGTAATTAAAGTACGTGAAAACGAGCCGTTCGACGTAGCTCTGCGTCGCTTCAAGCGTTCCTGTGAAAAAGCAGGTGTATTGGCTGAAGTTCGTCGTCGTGAGTTCTATGAAAAACCGACTACTGAACGTAAACGCGCAAAAGCTTCTGCTGTTAAGCGTCATGCCAAGAAGCTGGCTCGAGAAAACGCACGCCGCACTCGTCTGTATTAATTTTCTGGGGTTTGCCCCTCCGCGTGATTAATCCGCAGACTTAGCAGTTGCATACGAAGGCCGTGCTTTCCGAAAGGAATGCGCGGCTTATTGTCGTTTATAAGCTATGACAGGGGCTTATGGCTGGACGTATTCCGCGCGTATTCATTAATGACCTGCTGGCTCGCACCGATATCGTCGATCTGATCGATGCACGAGTGAAGCTGAAAAAGCAGGGCAAGAATTATCATGCGTGTTGTCCGTTCCACCATGAAAAAACCCCGTCATTCACTGTTAATGGTGACAAACAGTTCTATCACTGCTTTGGGTGTGGCGCTCACGGCAATGCCATTGATTTCCTGATGAATTATGATCGTCTGGAATTTGTTGAAAGCATTGAAGAACTGGCGGCTATGCATGGCCTCGAAGTGCCTTACGAAGCTGGAACCGGGCCAAGTCAGCTAGAACGCCATCAGCGACAAAGCCTTTATGAGCTCATGGCGCAGTTGAGCGTGTTTTACCAGCAAACTCTTGACCAACCGGCCGGGCGTGCTGCCAGAGAATACCTGAACAAACGCGGTCTGAGTGATGATGTCATCAAACAGTTTGCTATTGGCTGTACGCCAGCGGGTTGGGACAACGTACTAAAACGCTTCGGTAGAAGCAGTGAAGACCGCAGTACGTTGACGGATGCAGGCATGCTGGTAACGAACGAACAAGGGCGCAGCTATGATCGTTTCCGCGATCGAGTCATGTTCCCTATTCGTGATAAACGCGGTCGGGTCATTGCGTTTGGCGGCCGGGTTATGGGAGACGGCACGCCCAAATACCTTAACTCGCCGGAAACAGAGGTTTTCCATAAAGGGCGGCAGTTGTACGGCCTTTATGAATCACAGCAGAAACATCCGGATCTGAAAAAGCTTCTGGTTGTAGAAGGCTATATGGATGTAGTGGCGCTGGCTCAATTTGGCGTCGACTATGCGGTGGCATCGTTGGGAACATCGACCACGGCTGATCACATTCAGTTACTCTTCCGCGCCACAGACCAGGTCGTTTGTTGCTATGACGGAGACAGAGCCGGTCGCGATGCGGCATGGCGTGCGCTGGAGACGGCGCTTCCCTATCTGGATGACGGTCGGCAATTGCGTTTTATGTTCCTGCCGGATGGCGAAGATCCAGATACGCTGGTGCGTAAAGAGGGAAAAGCAGCATTTGAACAGCGTATCGAACAGGCTATGCCGCTATCGGCGTTTTTGTTCGATACATTGTTGCAGCAGGTAGATATGAGCACCCCAGACGGTCGGGCCAAGCTCAGTACGCTGGCGCTGCCGTTGATAAGTCAGGTTCCCGGCGAAACGCTGCGTCTGTATCTGCGTCAGCAACTGGGGCAAAAGCTGGGGTTGTTGGATGACAGCCAACTTGATCGACTGATGCCCAGGATCTCCGAGCAGACGTCGTCCTACCAGCCTCCCCGGCTAAAAGTCACAACTATGCGTATACTGATAGGACTTTTAGTGCAACATCCGAGACTGTCGGCAGAAGTGCCGGATCTTTCTCTGGAAGGCATTGAAGAAAACCGAATGCCCGGGCTGAGCCTGTTTCTGGATGTGGTGAAAACCTGCAGCGAAAGCCCAGGAATGAGTATGGGATTGTTACTGGAAAAATATCGTGACAGCCCATACCGCAGACAGCTTGAAACTCTGGCGTCCTGGGACCATATGATCGAAGAAGAAGAGCTCGAAGAAAAATTTAGAATCAGTCTGGCAGAGCTTTACGATCAATTGTTGCAACAACGGCTGGAAGCGCTGATCGCCCGCGACAGAACCCACGGGCTGAATGCCCAAGAGCGCAAAGAACTTTGGTCACTGCAGTTGGCGCTGACCAGGAAAAACTGATTACCCGAGGCTTAACTGCCGATAAATAGTAGGGTCGAGCCCTACAGAGTGCCGTTCAGGGGCAACGGCGATAATAAAATTACCCCTAATGTTATTGTTAGTGCTTTACGCTAACCAACACCAACCTCAATATTCTGAAGTGTGGATATCGTCTTATGGAGCAAAACCCGCAGTCACAGCTCAAGCTACTTGTCACTCGTGGTAAGGAGCAAGGCTATCTGACCTATGCTGAGGTCAATGACCATCTGCCGGAAGATATCATCGACTCCGATCAGATCGAAGACATCATCCAGATGATTAATGACATGGGCATCCAGGTAATGGAGGAAGCGCCGGATGCCGATGATCTTATGCTGGCTGAGAACACCGCCGATGAAGATGCCGCAGAAGCAGCAGCGCAGGTGCTATCCAGCGTAGAATCTGAAATCGGGCGCACCACCGACCCGGTACGTATGTATATGCGTGAAATGGGGACCGTCGAACTCCTGACTCGTGAAGGAGAAATCGATATCGCCAAACGCATCGAAGACGGCATCAATCAGGTACAGTGCTCCGTAGCCGAATATCCGGAAGCGATCACCTACCTGCTTGATCAGTACGATCGCGTTGAAGCCGGTGAAAGCCGTCTATCCGATCTCATCACCGGCTTTGTCGATCCCAATGCAGAAGAGGATCTGGCCGCCGCAGCGCCTGAAAGCACTGAACTGGAAGGCGAAGAGATTGAAGACGAAGAAGACGAAGAAGAAGAAGAAGACGGCGATAACTCCGATAGCGATGACGATAACAGCATCGACCCGGAGCTGGCCCGCCAAAAATTCACCGAATTGCGTGAACAGTACGAAGCGACTCGTCTGAGCATCAAGGCGCATGGCCGCAGCCATCAGTCCGCGATCGACGAGATCAACAAGTTGTCCGAAGTCTTCAAACAGTTCCGTCTAGTACCGAAACAGTTCGATCTGCTGGTCAACAGCATGCGTTCCATGATGGATCGTGTCCGCACACAGGAACGTTTGATCATGAAGCTGTGCGTTGAGCAATGCAAAATGCCGAAGAAAAACTTCATGACCATGTTCACCGGCAACGAAACCAGCATCAAATGGTTCGAAGCTGCGCTGGCGATGGGTAAGCCCTGGTCTGAAAAACTGCGTGAAGTTACCGAAGATGTTGAACGCAGCCTGCTGAAACTTCAGCAGATTGAGGAAGAAACCGGCCTGACCATCGAACAGGTAAAAGACATCAACCGCCGTATGTCGATTGGTGAAGCCAAAGCGCGTCGCGCCAAGAAAGAGATGGTGGAAGCCAACTTGCGTCTGGTTATTTCGATTGCCAAGAAATACACCAACCGCGGCCTTCAGTTCCTGGATCTGATTCAGGAAGGCAACATTGGCCTGATGAAAGCAGTAGATAAGTTCGAATACCGTCGTGGCTACAAGTTCTCCACTTACGCCACCTGGTGGATTCGGCAGGCAATCACTCGTTCCATTGCGGATCAGGCGCGCACCATCCGTATTCCGGTGCATATGATTGAGACCATCAACAAACTCAACCGTATTTCCCGTCAGATGCTGCAGGAAATGGGCCGTGAGCCTACCCCGGAAGAACTGGCCGAACGCATGCTGATGCCGGAAGACAAGATCCGCAAGGTGCTGAAAATCGCCAAAGAGCCGATCTCCATGGAAACGCCGATTGGCGACGATGAAGATTCGCATTTGGGCGATTTCATTGAGGATACCACGCTGGAACTGCCGCTGGATTCCGCAACCTCGGAAAGCCTGCGTTCCGCCACCCATGACGTGCTGGCCGGTTTGACGGCTCGCGAAGCGAAGGTGTTACGCATGCGTTTCGGTATCGACATGAACACCGACCACACGCTGGAAGAAGTGGGCAAACAGTTTGACGTTACCCGTGAACGTATCCGTCAGATTGAAGCTAAGGCACTGCGTAAACTGCGTCATCCGAGCCGCTCCGAAGTGCTGCGTAGCTTCCTGGACGACTAATATCGATATTCTTTTGTCTACGAGAAAAAACCCCGGTCCTCCGGGGTTTTTTATGTTCATAGCATCGCTATTCGGGCAACAGAGTCTATCTGCGGCTTGATAACCGGGATTCATGAATCAGAACAACGATCTGTACTGCATAGAAAACGAGCATATGACTACGCGGCTATAGACCTGACTTTGCCGATTACCCTATAATCGGCAGCCACCCGGCCCCTTAGCTCAGTGGTTAGAGCAGGCGACTCATAATCGCTTGGTCGTTGGTTCAAACCCAACAGGGGCCACCAGATTTTAGCTTTAGAATCATATTATTAGGCCACCTTTCGCGGTGGTCTTCTTATTTATATCGCCAAGGGTGGCGATAAAATGGCGATGTAATTTCATAAAAAAACCCGCAGCGGCTCACCATGCGGGTTTATCGATTATCAAGCTATGACGCCCTACTCACCTTTTGCGGTCACGTTTTCTGTATTCGTCCAGAGGTCGATGAGCCGCCCACCCGCATAGATCTTGACGTGGGCCACTCCGCTAAATGTCCCCAGCGACACAACATCATCTATAGGCAGCCCCGCCTTTACAGGCGTGCATTCAGTTTTCATTATCTTGTCATACGCCGGCCGGTCTTTATGACGCAGAATTGCCGACAATCTTTCAAACGCATCTTCTGAAATACAAACCGGATAATCGCCCGTTAGGTGCGCCGCACCCGCATTAAAGCCCACCCCCAGAGTCATGACTAATATCGTTTTTATAGCTCGATTCATAAATAAAATTCCGTCGATATACATGAATTTCCGCAAATCGCGGAGTAGATAACAATCGTTAGATTAATAAATCTAACTGATTCTCTCCCAGATGACTACGGGGAAAAACACTGGAGGGGACACAAGCTCCGGGCGCAGGTCGAGTGTCATTTAATGAACCGTCTATATATGTCGTGCTAGTAAAACAGTGCCCACACAGCATATTTTGACACTGATGATAACTACGCCTTGTCAGCTCTGTTATTTCAACGCTAGTTCGGGTTTTGGCAGTTGCGCGGCATTTTGGACATTTGAGCGCCATGATATTTCCCCAGTGTGGTTGTCAACACCATCATTATACACAGTTGGTAAATATCAGAATAAAAAATACACTAATTTAGAATTACCTCCCCGCAAAGCGGGGCAGTAATTATCACTGTGGCAGCTTAAACGTCACTCTCGACAACAAACTCTGATGAATATTAGTCGTCGTCATCATCAACTGTATCATCTTCCGGTTCCTTAATATTCCAGTCTGTAATCCTCACTTCAAATTCCAGCGATGTAGTAAATCCGCTGCTGCCGATTTCATGCATACAGCGCGTAATCACCCAGTCAGCCGTGTCAATCGCCAGTTTAAACCCCGACATTCTTGCATGAAGTTCCGGATACAGATCAGCGCGCCCGCGAGCCAGCGTCATGTTAAATTCCGCCGCGCCGCGCTGGAGTTTACGCCAGTGCGCATCTGCAGCGATGCGGGCCGCTCGCTCGGTCTTGAACGTCTTTCGCATCACAAACACGTTGCCATCTGTGCCGACAAGATAGCCACCCTCCCTCGCGCTCGATGCAGGCTCTTTTTTCTTTTTTGTTGCCGTTCTGGCCGTTGTCCTGCGACGACGCCTGACTTTTTTCGGCTTTGTTTTACCGAAGTTCAAATCCAGCCAATATGCGGTCACGCCGGTGTACGCATCCCTGTCAGCGACACGGAATGAGTGACGGTCGCCACCGCTTCGAGTGATAGTAATGACAGGCAACGGCTTACCACTTTGTGACAGCGATTGGCCCGGCACAAAAAATAACAGCATGCCGTTTTTCACCGTTGCCACTGCGCCGACCATTTCCGCCATGCGCGTGAGGAACGAGATATCAGACTCATTGGTCTGGTCGGCGTGATCGATCTCCAGCTTTGCCAGATGTGCCGACACACCCGCTTTCAGCCCGTACCGTTTCGCTATCGCAGACACGACCTGCTCAACAGTAACGTTGTGCCAGCTGTATTCGCGCCGCACGTTGAATGTGTTTCTAAAATCCGCGCTGCGGGCGCTGACAATCAACTGATCAGGCGGCCCCTGATGCGTGATTTCGTCTACAGTGAAAACCCCTTTATCGATCAGCGGCTCACCCTGCCAGCCTAGCGCGACACGCAATTTCGCCCCCCTGTCCGGCAACGACAGTTTTCCATCCGCGTCGTCCAGCGTAATTTCCAGTGTGTCCGCCTCAAATCCCCGATTGTCTGTCAACGTCAGCGACATCACGCGATTGTTGAGTTCCGTTATCTGGTCGCCGCCGAGGCGAATTAAAAACGCCGGGCGTGGCGAGTAATCGCCCAGCCGGTCTGAAATGTCGCTGATCGCACTGCTGATAATGTCTGACATGCTGCTCCGCCGCTCTGTATTGATGCCCCATTTTGACTGCGCGCGCGCGTAACAACGACGCCCGTCGATTGTCGCCGACCCGCGACACCGCAAACGCCGTGCGTGTGAGCTGAACGACAGCGATGATGATGACGGACATTTGACAGATCGAGGCTATGACATGAGTGATACCTATCACCACGGCGTCAGCGTTGGCGAATCGACCGACCTCAGCACCATCATCACCGATATCCAGTCGGCAGTGATCGGCGTGGTCTGTACCGCTGATGATGCCGACGCCAGCACATTCCCCCTAAACGAGCCGGTTTTGCTGACGCGCGTGGCCAAAGTGCTCGGCAAAGCGGGCAAAACCGGCACGCTGTATAAAACGCTGAAAGCGATTTCTGACCAGACCAGCCCGTACACCATCGTTGTGCGCGTCGCCGATGCCAGCAACATTTCGGCCGCCAACGGCGAAACCGCACCGACGCAGGATCAGCTGGTTATCGGCGGCACGGACGCAAACGGGCGTTATACCGGGTTGTATGCACTGCTGACCGCAGAGGCGCGAGTAGGCTACCGCCCGCGTATACTCGGCGTTCCCGATTTGGATTCGCAACCCGTCACCGCACAATTAGTCGTCATTGCAGAGAAACTCCGCGCGTTCGCGTATGCCGCCGCGTACAACTGCAGCACGATGGCGGACGCAGTCGCGTATCGCAAAAATTTTTCACAGCGTGAGCTAATGATTCTCTGGCCGGACTGGATCGCGTACAACAGCCATTCAGGCAGTAACGAAACCGCGCCGGCGGTGGCGTATGCGCTCGGTCTGCGCGCCAAACTCGACGAGGAACAGGGCTGGCACAAAGTGCTGTCCAACGTTGCGGTGGATAACGTGCTGGGCATCAGCAAGGATGTGTATTTTTCGTTGCAAAGCATCGACAGCGATGCGGACTACCTGAACAGCAACGCGGTTACTACGCTGATCAAACAGAACGGCTTCCGATTCTGGGGCTCACGAACCTGTGATACCGAAACGTATATTTTTGAAAGCTACACCCGAACCGCACAAATTCTGGCGGATACCGTCGCCGAGGCGCATTTTTCATATATCGACAAACCGCTGACGCCATCCCTGGCAAAAGACACTATCGACGGCATCAACAAAAAGCTGTCGGCGCTGGTCACGGCGGGAAAACTGCTGGGCGCAAAGTGCTGGTATGAGACCGACGCCAACACCAGCGAAACACTGCGCACTGGCAAGCTAACCATCAAATACAACTACTCGCCCGTTCCGCCACTGGAACACCTGGATCTGGTACAGGAATTCACGGACGAGTATTACGCCACATTCGCTAACACGTTCGGGGGCTGATCATGGCGCTGCCTAAGAAACTTAAGTATTTCAACATGTTTATCGATGGCGACAGCTATCTCGGCATGATCCCGGAACTGACGCTGCCCAAGCTCAGCCGCAAAACAGAGGATTATCAGGGCGGCGGGATGCCCGGCAGCGTCGCAATCGATCTCGGAATGGAAGCGGGCGCACTGGATATGGAGCTAACGTTAGGCGGCATTGACGCCCAACTGCTGAAAAAATACGGCTCTGCCGCTGCTGACGCCATTCAATTGCGTTTTTCCGGCTCGTACCAGTCGGACGACACCGGCGAAATCATTTCCGTCGAGGTACAAACGCGCGGACGGTACACGGAGATTGATACCGGCTCGGCAAAAATGGGTGATGACTCAACGTGCAAGTTCACGCTCAAAAACACGTACTACAAGCTGACGATCGCTAGTGACGACGTGATTGAAGTGGATGTACTCAACGCCGTGTTTAAAGTCGGCGGCACTGACCTCATGGAACAGCACCGCGCCAATATGGGGCTGTAATCCGCCCCATACACGAACCGAACCGAAACTATTTTTAACCGGAGATAACCATGCCACAGACTATTACGTTGCAAACCCCACTCACCCGTTCCGGCGGCGATGTAACCACCGTCATCATCACCGATTCGCTGAAACAGGCCGGCAGCCTGCGCGGGCTGAAAGTCTACGATGTGATGACGTCCGACGTTGACGCACTGATGACACTGATCCCGCGCGTCACTAGCCCGGCACTGACGCAGGATGAATTGCGCCATATGGACGTCTGGGACTTTTGCCAGTTTGCTAACGCGGTGGCCACTTTTTTGCGGCCGAATTCGGCACCGACCGAGCCGGAGACGGTAGCCGAATAACACAATGCCCGTTTGAGTGCATTGAAGACCCAATGGCAGACATCGCCGCCATTTTCCATTGGCCGCCGTCGGCCATGTACGACATGACGATCAGTGATCTGATCGCATGGCGGAGCCGGGCGGCCGCGCGAAGCGGAACCCCGGAATGACAGATCGCAACCTCAACATCAAAGTGGCCTTTGGTGCCACTAACGGCATCAGCGCCGCCGCCGGTTCTGCACGGAACAGCACGGCGGCGCTGGCCGCACAAATCAAAGCCACGCAATCCACACTCAAAGACCTGGAGCGGCAAGCCAGCAGCTTTGATCGCCTGAGTACCGCAAGCAATAAAACCGCACGCGAACTGGAAGCCGCCAAATCGCAGGCGGCCGCCATGCGCGCGGCATACGGCCCGCTAAAGGGTCGCACAGACGAACAAACAGCAGCACTGGAGAAACAGCGTTCGGTTATCGCTCAGCTGTCGCGCGCTCACTCTACAGAGCAACAGAAACTCACGCAGATCACGACGGCCATCGGTCAGCATGGCGTCGCGCTCGACCGCAGCAAGAGCGCCACCGATCAAATCAGCCAGGCCACCGCCCGCTATAACCAGCAACTGACCGAGCAACAGCGCCGATTAGCCACTGCAAGCGAGGCACAGCAACGCTACGACAAAGCCAAAGCCACGCAGGAGAAGTTAAAGGATACGGGCGGCAAGGCGCTGGCCGTTGGCGCGGCGACACTCGCACCAGCTATTGCGTCAGTGGCTACCTATTCCGGCACGGAAGACGCTATGAAAGGCGTCGCGAAACAGGTCAACGGCCTGTTGGATGACAACAATCAGCGCACCATTCATTACAAAGAAATGCAAAGCGCGATACAGGCGCGCTCAGAAGTGATGCCATTGCAAAACGGCGCTATCGATTACGCCGCACTGGTGGAGGGCGGTGCGCGAATGGGGGTTACAAACAATGATGACCCGTTTGAAAAACAAAAAGCCGACCTACTGGCGTTCGCAGACACTGCCGCGATGGCGGCCAAAGCGTTTGAACTGCCCGCCGAGCAACTGTCAGAAGACCTCGGTAAGATTGCTGGACTCTATAAAATCCCCACGCAGGACATTGAGCGGTTGGGCGACACGATTAACTACCTGGACGACAACGCAAAATCCAAGGGTAGCGAGATCATTGATGTAATGAAGCGCGTCGGTGGCGTTGCCGATCAACTGGGGTATAAAAACGCGGCGGCGCTGGGCTCGACATTCCTCACACTCGGTGACGCCCCCGAGATTGCGGCCAGTGCCACCAACGCCATGGTGCGAGAGCTGTCTATCGCCACGATGCAGGGCGACAACTTTTTAGAGGGACTGAACAAGCTCGGACTGAGTGCGAAAAAGATCCAGCAAAATATGTCCAAGGACGCGATGGGCACCATCATCACCGTGCTGGAGGCAGTAAAAAAACTACCTGAGTCTGAACAAACCCCCGTATTAACCAGAATATTCGGCAAGGAATTCGGTAAAAACGCCGGAAAACTGGCTGGCAACCTGCCAGAGCTTTACCGCCAACTGGAACTAGTCAAAGGCTCGGCATCAAAAGGGTCAATGCGTAAAGAGTCCATTGTTGACGCAGACTCACTGTCGTCTCAGTGGCTACTGCTCAAAGCGATGACAAAGAACACGGTAAGCGACGTTGGCGAGTCCCTACGCCCAGAGCTAATGAAACTACTATCGTCATTTCAGTCGCTCACGCATGGCGTAAGACAGTGGATCGCCGCACATCCTCAGGCGGTTGCAGTCATGGCACGGGCTATTATCGTGATCGGTATGCTTGCAACAGCGCTCGGCTCACTAGCACTGATAGCCGCCACGGTATTAGGGCCGCTGGCTCTACTACGCATGAGCATTTCCACGCTGTCCGGCGGTAGTGGCAGCGGCGGGTTGTCATCACTGGGCAGTGCCGGTATGAGCGTTTTCACTGCGCTGCGCACAGGGATCATGCTGCTGATTAGTCCCATCAGTTTAATCGGGATGGCAATAGTCGGCGCGGGCCTGCTGATTTACAAATACTGGCAACCCATTCAGGCGTTTTTCAGCGGTTTTTTCACCGGCGTGATGACTGCCCTTGAGCCGTTGAAAGCATCATTCGCGGCGCTGTCGCCAATTTTTGACAGCATCGGTTTTGCGATAGGTCGTGTGTGGGTCTGGTTCAAAGAACTGTTCGCTCCAATGCAGCAAACATCCCAGGATCTGGAAGCCTGCAAAAACGCGGGCGTGGCGTTCGGTAACGTGGTCGGCGCAGCGCTCAACGGGCTGGTCAGCATCATCCTGAAAGTGGCATCAGAGATCGGCTGGTTACTGGAAAAGCTCGGCGTGATACCGGAAGCCGCGAGCGCCGCCGCAGCGGCGGCAAACCAGATGAATAATGCGATGCCGGAAAAAGGCGATGGGCCGAAAAAGCCGGTGATGTACGTCTGGGATGAGAAGCAGAAAAAAATGGTGGCTGAGGAGTGGAAACCGTCTCAGCCCAAAAAGGAGGATGCTGCTGTCATCAAGGCGGGCGACGCCGCAAATGACAACAAGCCGAAGGAAACACCAAAACCACTGGCCAGCGCACTGGATCTCACGGGTCACAACGAGCTGAAACGCGACAAGGGCCAGGAGACCACGCCGGAAACCGAAACAAAGGATCCGAACCGGCTCGGCGATATCGTTTTCAAAAACCTGCCACCGGCCATGCTGCTGAGCAACGGCTATGCCGAGCCGCGCATAGCCGCATCCGTAGCCGCAGCACCGGCCGTGGCAAAATCAGGCGCGGCGGGCGCGGGCTCGCCAGCATCGCCGCTGTCCGTTCAGCCTGCTGCCGCGACAACGCCAGTCAGCAATTCCGCTGCAGCACAGATAAAAACGGCGATGTCTGCCGGTATGGCAAACACTGACAATTACGTCATTAACATCAATATCAACGACGCGCGCGCACTGGACGAAAACAAACTGGCGGCACGCATTCGGCAGGAAATCCAATCAATCGAGCGCAACAAACAACGCCGGCGTGGCGCACAGTTCACCGACCACGCCGAAGCCTAGGAGCTACAACCATGATGATGATGTTGGGATTATTCCCGTTCATGCTCAGCACAACGCCGTACCAATCCCTTGAACAGCAATTGACGTGGCGGCACGTTAAAAACGAGCGCGTGGGCAAGTTCGCGCGCTATCAGTACGTCGGGCCGGGTGACGATAAAGTCACCCTGTCCGGCGAGCTATATCCGGAGATAACCGGCGGCGATATGTCTCTTTCGATGCTGACCGCGATGGCATCCACCGGTAAAGCCTGGCCGCTGATTGAGGGCACTGGGCGAATTTACGGCATGTACGTTATTACCGGTATCAACGAAACGCGCAGCCTGTTTTTTGACAACGGCAAGGCACGGCATATCTCATTTTCGTTGAGCCTGGAGCGCGTGAATGAAGATCTGCGGGAAATGCTGGGCGGGACAGGGGACATCAGCACCATGTTGGACGCGCTCAGCAGCGCGACCAGCGGATTAAACAGCATTAGCAGCACAGTGACGGACACAATCAGCACATTAAAAGGGATAGTCTAACGGCCCCACAGGGCCGTTTTCGGTCTTATTACATCGCCAGAATCGGCTATGCGCGATAGCTATTCAGCTGGGATTTCGGGCCAGTCGATATCCGGCGCGGTGGCAGTGTCAATACGTGACAATTGCACCAGATAGGTTTTCCATGCCGTCAGCGCGTTTTGTTCAGCCTCCGTCGCTATCTCCAGATCCACCGCGTACGTTAATTCTGCCAGCCGTGCCGCTGCCACCGATTTGCGTGCCGTCAGTTCCCGTTGCGCCTCTGCTGTTGCCGCTGCCTGTTGCGCGGCGGCGTCCGTTACCCATGCGGATCCACTCCACTTATCGTACTCCGTTGTCGGCGCCAACAGCGTCAGCTCATCCGGCAGCTCACCGAGTGCGGTCACGGTTTGCGGTTTACCGTCGGCTGTGCCGTATGCAGTCTGACCACGATAGTCGGAGACATGCTCCCATCCCTCGCCGTCAGCGCAGCGCCGCAATGCCTGACCCGCCGGCGGCAGGTCGGGCGCGTCGGCGTAACTGTCGGCGGGCAACCCTGTACCGACCATCAGATACTCATAGCTCGCGCCCATATACTCGCGCGTCAGTGGGTCGGCATGGTAAACCGTCAGCCAACCCGCCCGCTCAGCCAACCCGTTCTGACCCAGCGCAGCGCCTTTTACAGCAACAGAATATTTCTCACTCATTATGCAGCTCTCACGATGTAGTTAAATGCGACGTTGCGGGGGCGCACCGTTATCCAGTTTACGCCGCCCGAAAATACGGTATTGCTGGCTGTACCAGAAACGCCGTTATCTTTTCCTGCACCGCCAGCCATCAGGGCGCCATTGGGATAGCGTTGATCTGTAAATCCGATTGTGCTCATCAAGCTGTCCGCGTCGGCATACCCGACCCCGATATACACGCTCGTGCTATCCGTATCGCTGCCGTTGTAATCCATTGCGCCAGTTCGTAACGCGGTCGCACTCTGTTTACTGGCAATGGTGCGCCCGCTATCCACACCACGCCCGTCATCCCAGCCACGAATAAACTCGCCACGGAGATCCGGCAATGTGCCCGACGGGTACGCCGCCGCCAGTTTTGGATAGGTAGTTTTATCAAACGACTGGCCGTTGCATTTCAGCCAGCCGGTCGGGGCGGTCGCCTGCGGCCAGGGCAGCGGAATACCGGCAATCTCTGCTGCGAACCAGCCTGATGTAATGGCGGCGGAGCTGTTATCTCCCGCAGCCGGCGCGGTGAGCGTGACGGTGCTGGTGATTTTTGTGGTTTTCCCGGTTCCTGGGGCGATAGTGATATCGCCGCTGTCTGCCAGCGCGATGCGGTTACTCCCTTTGCCCCCCAGTTCCAGCCAGCCGTTGCTTTCGCTACGTCCGACTATCCACAAAAACGCGCCGTCACTGTTGATCGCCCGAATGTACGACCCCGACGTCGGCGCTGCTGTTTTCTGCTGTAGATTGATTTGATTACCGTCGCCCGTGACGACGACCGGTGCGTTGATGCTCAGCGACTGCCCAGATTTTGGTTTGATAGAGATAGACCCATCATCCATCAGCGCCAGACTGTTACCACCCCGATAGCTATAAAACTGAGCATTAGCACCGGCGGCGGCATACGTCAGTTGCGCTATCTGAGAACCATCACTGGCCTGTAACGTCATCCCCACATCAGCATTAGCACTGGCTGCCTTAACCAACACGGCACCGGCTCCGTCGGCAGTCACTTTTACACGCCCGGTAAACGCCGGGCTGGATAGTGAGGCCAGCTCCTGCCATTCGCCCCAGATGAGAGTTGCAGGATTATACGAACGTATAAACATGCGGGGTCGGTTGCCTAGACCGTATGTCGTATACCGCTGAGTACACCCCTCTGTGCTGTTTGCCGTATTTTTCTCAACGTCTAACGAGCCAGCCTCTGTGATTGGGTAATGTAATGCCAATGAGGCACCTAGACTGGAACCCTGCCAGTATCGCCCCGCGAGAGAGCCGGTTAACCCATTTAAATCTGTGGCAGATAATGAACCGTAGATGGGTACTGCGTTGTTTTTGACAAACTCAGTGGTCGCCAACTGCGTCGAGTGGTCGCCAGCCGCCGCAGTCGGTGCCGTAGGCGTACCGGTCAACGCTGGGCTTTCAATCGGCGCATATTGTTTATGCGGATTGGTATCGGCGAGATGCGTCTCCATCAGGTTATCGGCGTGGGTCGTTACCTCGAGCGCATTGGTATCTACATACTTGCGCGTTGCCAGCACCACCGACGGGTCGATTTTCAGCGTGACCGCATCGGTACTACTGACAATCAAAATCATGCGCACCGTCTGCACTCGGCCGGAGCCTTCCTGTAACTGCGGTTTGTAGGTTTCCGGGCAATTGGCGACGGCAATCAGATTGCCAGTGGCATCATATAAACCGATTTCGCGGATCCACCATCCGCCCTCGTCCTCCGGGATAACCTGCTCGGCAATAATCTGACCGGGGTTTGCCGGGTCAATACTCAGGGAATTGAGCGGCGCGCGGCGGCGTTCATTGACCAGTTTGGTTTGTGCCGGGTCAGGCGTTGGCAATGCGCCGCCACCGTCGCCCAGTGCCATTTGTGTAATCGATAGTTGCCGTCCAAGTGCGGTGGCGTTTGCCAGCAACGCCGCGCCGGTGGTGGTCAGGATCGCGTAGTATTTGGTTGTCATGCGTTTACGCTCACGTTGTCAGAAAGATGAACCGCCACACCGCGCACATCGGCGCCAGTGGTGGTAATGGTTTCGGGGAAATAGGGGTAAACGGTCAGCGCATCGCCGCTGTACTGCCCGGCGGCAATCGGGATTTCACCCGCGCAGTCCATGACGATATTTAGCCCCAGCAGGTGCCGGCTCACTGGCTTTGCATCCGCAATTAAGCGCTCAAGCTCCAGATAGGTTTCTTCTGTGATGCCCGCATCCTGCACGCCGATATCCAGCCGGAAGGTACCGGGTACGCCGCCGGTCTGCCACCATTCAGTAATACGGATCAGGTAGCCGAACGGTTCGACGACACGGCGCAGAGCGCCTAGCGTGCCTTTGTGACGATGGATAAAAAACGCATCTTTAATGACCTGGCGCTTCACCTTCTCAGGCCAGCGCTCATCCCAGCGATCAACCGAAAACGCCCACGCCAGATACGGAAGAAACGACACAGGGCAGGTGTCGGGGTTCCACAGTTGGCGTAACGTCACGGGAACAGCGGATAGCGTGGCGCACGCCGTCGCGGCGTTTCGCTCCAGCGTTGAGGCATTAGCAGGCAATAGGTTACTCATCGACATATTCCATCGTTAACGCCGATTCCGAACAGTACGACGCCTGTGTTTTATCCAGAACGAGATCTGTCGCTGGCACCGCCAACTCTACACGCTGAACACCTTCGACATGCAGCGCGGCGAAGATGGCAGAGCGGCGAATATCACGCCCCAAACGATGCTGAGCGCTGACATACGCCGCCAGTTTTGTTTCTGCCGCAGACCGTACCGCCTCCGCCTCCGGCCCCTGATACAGATATAACGTCGCGTCAATGGCATAACTCACGACGGCCGCAGAATTAACCGTTACCCGATCGCCCACCGGTCGGACGTCTTCGTCACTCAGCGCTGCAGCGACAACGGCCAGCAGATCCGCCGACGCGGTACCGTCCCCCTCCGTTGACAGCACCGTGACCGTCACAGATGCGGGGCTGGGGCTGATAGCCGTGGCATCCGCTACGCGGCCGTCCGCACTGCGGGCGTGATACACATACGCTCCGACGGGCCCGGCAACACTCAGCCCCTCGAACGCAGATTGCGCGCGCGATCGCAGATCGGCGTCCGACTCCATCACCGCCGCAATGGTCGGAATAACCGCGTCGTCTGCGGCGGTAACGGTCAGACGTTCAACATTGAGATTGGCAGCCAGCTGATCCAGATCGGTGCCGGCGGCATACGCGAGCATGACCGCACGGGCGGCCTCGTTGATGCGCTGGCGCAACAGGATTTCACGATAGACGTTTTCCTGCAGCAACTTGACGATCGGTTCAGAGTCAAGCGCCAACACGGCCGCCACCGCTGCTAGCTCATCCTCGGGGTAAAGCGCGAGAAAGGCGGCCTTGCGGGTTTCCAGCAGGGCTTCATAGTCCAGTGATTCAACCACGTCCGGAGCTGTCAATTGCGACAAATCAACCGCGGTCATAGCGTCACCTCGGCACTGAACAGCGCGTCACTGTCGATACGTCGCCCGGTTATCGTCATCGTTGCATGTCCGGCCGACGGCACCCCGATAACAATCTGTGTTGGAACAATCCGCGGCTCCCAGCGCATCAGAGCGCTGTACACCGCAGAGATCATCCGCAGGTGCAACACGTCGTTGAACGGTTGGTCTATCAGCGAAAACAACCGGGAGCCGTATTCACGCCTCATCAGACGCGATCCGACGGGCGTCGTTAAAATATCGATGACGGACTGGCGAATATGATCGACATCCGCGATCGCCGCCCCCGTGCTAGCATTCAGCCCCACATAACTCATGCCGGCCCCCCGGAATTATCACTACCTGACCGGACGCCGGAATGCTGATGTGTATGCACGACAACGCCGTTAGAGGTCATATCGCCGCCGCTGTGCGTGACCGAACCGTTAATAGTGATGTCAGAGCTAATGACCATCTCACTGGCATTAATGACGACGTCTTTCACACCATCAATCAGCAACCGCCCGCCGTCCGGTTCGTACTCAAAGCGTGCGCCGTCTGGGAATACCGTCACCAGCGCATCATCCGAGACGGACGGCGGCGGGTTGTCGTTTGAAAAGATGGCGGGCAGTACAAGGGCAGTGGTCAACTCGCCGCCGATCGCCAGTAGCAACACCTGTTCCCCCCGTGAAGGCTTCCACCAGGTGCGAGCGCGCCCGGCACGGATAGTCATCCAGCGCAACCAGTCTGTTGTTAATCCACCGGTCTTTACACGGCACACTGCATTCTTGGGATCAACCGCCTCGACCACGCCGATACGAATCAGGTTTTGAATCAGTCGTTGCAATTCGTTCATGGCTGGCACCGTTTTATTATCACCGTGCCAGTGTGAGATCCCGCGCGCGCGCGGGCAATGTGTTGCGGTTGTCAGCGGATGGCGACAATCACGGCGGCTGAATGGCACTCACGATGGTGTCTGCCATCCAGTCAATGTCTGTTTCAGACAGACCCAGCAGTTCACGCGCCGGATACTGCACACGCGAGCGCCCCAGTTGTTCCGCTTCGCCATACTGGTGAATGCTGGCAATGGCGGCGGCCTGTCCGGAAAACC
Source organism: Musicola keenii (assembly GCF_014855505.1). NCBI lineage: Bacteria > Pseudomonadati > Pseudomonadota > Gammaproteobacteria > Enterobacterales > Pectobacteriaceae > Musicola > Musicola keenii. The sequence continues at coordinate 189,659 of NZ_JAAWVW010000006.1, forward strand.
CAACCTCTACGCCGTCAGACTGTGCCGACGTGCGCAGGAATCGCGCCGTACGCAGACGGCGAAACATCTTGTCTTTGCGCTGTGTGGTCTTAGTGGTTTTGTTGATATCGATAGACAGGTACCGCTCAATGTCCGCGCGGAAGAACGAGCGCAGCGCGCCACGCTCAACGTCAAAGCCGGTGATCATGCGACCGCCACGGCCCCGGCTGTTACGCCAGTTCCGCAACTCGCGCACATCGTTATTCCAGAGAAACCGGATGCCGCCCTGAGTGCGTCGTGTAGCACGGCGGCGCGCGGCGTATGGCGTGCCATCCGGGTTTTTCTGTTGATTGATGCGCTTTTGCTGACGCTGACGCAACCCGGCGGCGAGCTGCAGCGACAGCCGTCGGCGCTGGTTATCTGCCAGATGCTGCTTAACTGTTTGCAGATATGCATCCAGTTCATGAAACAGCGCGTCGTCACTCATTTGTCACCCGCAGCATCACCGCTGACTGTGCTGGACATATCGCGCACAGCTATCGCCCAGCCGTCCATCCCTTCCATTAGATCCGGCGGCGCGTCAGCGCGGTGGCGGACAACCGGCTTTCCGTTCGCCGACGTCACCGCGACGGCTTCCGTCACCTGGATTTTTACCAGCAGGTCGATCGCGTCGTTGTTGAGGATATCCACCTCGAACGTGATGCCGTTTTTCTGATTGTCCGGATTAAACAACAGCTCCGGCTCATACTGTCGCGCCCATAGCTGGATCGGCAGCATGATATCGTCGGTACTGCCGGGAAAATCCATCACCAGCACTTCCAGCGTGTACCGGTATTCAAACGACGCAGAGGCACCACCCCGCCCGACGACGTGACCGCGCGGCACATATAACGCCAGGCGATCGGGGTTCGCACGCACCCACGGCACCATGCGGCTAATTTCCTGTCGTAGCAACTTAGGTTTCAGCATAATAACCCCGCAATGGGCAGGCAGCGCCCGCCCTTATCGCCTTACTTCCACTTGTCCGGCAGAGCCGCGCCAACTACCCCGGCCGCTGTCACGCCCGCCGACACTACCAGCGCCTGGGTATCCACACCCAGTTGCACGCCAAACACGCCCGCCACAAACAGGATGATCCCGCGCCACGTAGACGGCTCCTTCAGTCTTTCCAAAATGTAATTCATCACTACCTCTCATTGTTGTTACAGTGATAAGCGGTCAAGCCAAAACCCCGCCCGCCTGCCGAAAAACCGCTAGCAGTTTTTCGATGTTATGTTCACGCTGGCCGTAGCCCGCACCAGGCAGTGACGCCCAAATGTTATTGCACGCAACAATCGCACTCGCGATACGCCCGGTGATCACGTCATTGAATGCGCGACGCTCGCGGATCAGCTGGATAGCCAGTGCGTCCTGTGATTCGGGCCCGAAATCCGGCAGTTTCAACTGCGCCTTGTATGCAGGCCAGTAACGGTAGAGCTGTTGATAGCGCCCCGCTGCGGTAGAGCGCTGGCCCTGTTTGTTGAAAACCTTGGCAGGTCGCCCGCCCGCGAACGGATGATCTCGGTAGTCGGTGAAAATCTCCGGTTTACCGTCCATGCCGGTCACAACGACGTCATAGCCGCGATTTCTCGTCAGCGGGTGTGTCGCCGTGCCCTCTGAAAACGCCAGCATGTCGAGAAAGGCGGTCATGTTCAGGGCGTTCATTGCACGTCCTCCCCGCCCCGACTGGCTGCGCGGCGCTGGATCAGTAACTCGATAGTCTGATAGCCAGCGATACCCAGCGCGGCCCCGATTCCGTTAATCGCCAGGGGCGACAGCGTGGGGAATTGCACCAGCGCCGCCCCGGCCATCATGGAGACAAAGCCACCGAGCAATACCCGGCCGATAAACAGCCGCAGCGTGATCGGTTCACTGCCGGCCAGCACTTTTCCTACCGCGATCAACACACCGATAATGAACAGCGTGACAATGCTCTTTTCGCTTTCATTCATGTCAATAATCCTTTAATCCCAGAGTTGTACAGTGTCCCGCAGCGCAGCAACGGTATCATCTGGCAGTATGATGACCGTTCCTGCCGGCAATAGCGGCCCCACATCGCAGAGCCCCGGATTTGCCGCGTAAACGGCTTCTGTCACCCCGGACGTTTTGCCGTAATACTGCCAGCACAACAGATCCACCGTGTCGTTTTGCGTTGCGATCACCTGCATCAGACCAATTCCGCCAAACCACGCCCGACCCCCTGGATATCGCGTATAGCCCACTGCGCATCCCGCCACAGCGTGTCTATCTGCGACGTCAGCGCGGCGGCGTGCTTCTCGCCTTCTTTCGTCGTGTCAATGTCGCGGTAGCCTTCTGTTAGCAACGCCTTTGTTGTTGAATACACCGCCCGGAGGTAACGCCAGACCAACACCGACTCACCGTTGATCGCTTCGGCCTCAACATCACCGAGCGCCGCCGCACCCGTCCGCTCCTGTTCTGCGCGGTATTCGCGCAACTGTTCATTGACGCTGGCGACCGCTTCTATGGTTTTATCCATCAGCCTGTCTGTCGTCACAGCCCCATCCAGCCGCATCGCCTTTCGTAGCGCAGCAAGATTGATCACCGGCCAGAATGCCGAACTGCTGACCGTAGCCCCGCCGTCGTCAACATCTGCCAGAGCGGCATCATCAACAGGTTCAGGAAACATCATGCTCATAGCGTAGCTCCTAGCTCAGATGGGTCAGGCGGTGGACGGCGCGACAACGAACGGACAAACCGCAATTGCCGCACCGTGCCGCCTGGGTGCGCGGGGGCACATTCAGTTACACAGTGCGCTTAGCGCGTGTGCTTTTGTTTGCTTTCGCCTTGCTGGCAGCGCGCGCAGGTTGACGCGGTTGCCGCACCGGCTTTTCCGGCGGCGGTGCGGGTGGTGACGCCATGGGTTCCCACACCGTTGGATCCGATTCTGATTCAGCGTTGTCACCATGATTAGCGCCCGCGTCGTCCCCGTTATCAGTTCCGTCTGCCAGCGCCGCTTTCTTGATTGCCCGCCCCAGAATTTCGATATCGCGCTTCACGCCGATGCCGTCAAACAGTGCAATGGCACGCTGTAACCACTCGCGCGCGGCGGTCAATTCATGCGAGCTGAGCCTCAATGTGTAGCCGATTGACTTGTACAGCTTGGCGCGCACCATGTCCGGCATGTCCGCCCCGGCGGTCAGCGCATTGAGCTGCAACAACAGCGCGACATCGAGCGGCGCGCGGGCTGCATCCGCTTTAAACGCAGCGAGCACCGGATCGCAAATCTCATCGACCAGCACCGTCGCGGCCGTACGTTTGTACCGGTCTGGCATGGGCAGGCTGTGGCGGATCACGTATTCACCGATGCGCAGCGCGCCGGATATGTCGCCGACATCAATCGACCACACCATCATCGTAACCAGCACTTCATCGGCCTGGCCGGTGTCTGCCGCCAATGCGCCGTCAATCCACCCCTGATAATTGGGCAGCAGTTCGCGCTTTAGCAGCGCTTTAGACTGGCTTGACTGAATCTCATGCAACTGTGACTGATCGAGCCGGAGCCGATGTAGCTGTTGCTCATACGCTGTGTTGTGATGCACGGCATCAGACAACCCCCGGTGACGCGCAGAGACCGACTGAAAATGCCGTTGTGCAGGTGTCAGCATGTTGCCCCCTGTTAGGCCGGAATACCGGCCCTGCTAACAATGATTACGCTGCTTCTGACCCGGCGAATGTAATGCCTTCGATCAGACAGCCCGCGCCGTAGTCTTCAACGGCATACGCATCGTTTGTCGACTCATACGTAGCTATGCGATTGTATTCCGGCTCGTCCTTGACCATTCGGCGCTGCGCCCCCTCTTGGTAATAGACCGACAGGTTACTAAATGGCGTCACAAGGATTGACCCTGCAGGGAAATAAGGCGCGATAAACGTCGGCAGATTGGCAATCGACTTGCGGGAAACAATCAACTGGCCGGCCATCGCCTCGGAATTGGGGTTCGTGGTACTGATGGCGTTCAGGATCGGGAAATCGCGCGAGGTCAACAGTTGGCGACCTGTGATCACAGCCAAATCAGGGGACTCGCGGAACCATTCATCCAGCAGTGAATTCACAGCATCAAAAACCAGCGCGTCATAGTTACCGTACATGCCTTTGGCGATGACTTTGTTTTCATCGTCGCGATGGGTCAGTGTGACGTTTTTCAGCACGCGCGCCGGTGCGTTGTTGCGGTACTGCTGCAACCAGCCGATATTCACATCTTGCAACAGCGGATTCTGTGTCAAATCAGACTTGGCGGCACGGTTCGTGCCGTTAAAGCCGATCATAATGCGATCCAGCGCCTTACGTCGGATGACCTGTTGACTGATGCGCGCTTGAAAATCGTTGAATTTCGCCCACGAGTCCAGCTGGGAATAGGTGATGAACGTATCGCTGTTGGTCTGCTCGCAGCGATATTTATTGTTGTCCAGCGTGTGAACGCTGCGCGGCTCGCGGCGTTCCGTGCCGGATGAATTGGATGACGACACCGGGCCGCTGATCCCCAGCCCCAGTTTTTCGCCCTCCATTTCAGACACCGGCATGATATTGATTTTTTGCAGCAGCTCGTCACTGGCCTGAATTTTGTTTTCCATTGTCTGCTGTACAGACGGAGCCACTGAGAATTGCGCAGCGACATGCGCCTCGTTGACGCCGTTCAGCTCCGCCTGTCGGCGGACATAGCCGTCCCAGAGGACGCGGGTTTCATTTTTCATAAATACATTCCGTTAATCGGTAAAAAATTGGTTAGCAATCAGCCAGAACGGCATCACTCTGACTGTTGTTGCCCGTTGCCCGCGGCCGCTGTGAGAAATTACCGTCCTGCCGTTCCAGCGTTGCTTTTAAGTCCGTCACAGACTGCGATAACTCGCCGACCTGCTGTTTCAGCGTCGCGTTTTCCTGCTTGATCGCGCTGAATTGGCTGATGCTATCCAGCACACCGCGCTGACTCTCGGCAACAGCCTCAATGGCCTGACGTATCTCGCCGTTTTCCTGACTGAATTTTTGCTGGTTGCCGGTCAGCAACTCTTTGATGCGTGAAAAGAAGCTGGCACCGCTTTCACCTGCTGGCACATCCTCTTCAAATTCCAGCACAACCCCGACATCGTCCGTTGTCGCGGTAAACAGACATTCCGGTGTACTCTTGCGACTGTCCAGCGGGCCCTTGCCTTTACATCCGGCGTTAAATTCCAGGATGCCGACGCCGAGACTGGCCGGGTCATCGGTCATCGCCAGCCCCATCAAATAGGCCTCGCCGGTATTTGAAAACGACGGATGAATCTCAATGCTCGGGTATATTTTTTGACGCCGCTTGCTCAACGCGACCAGATCAGGCGTGGCATCGATCACCAGCTCCAGTGCGGCCTTCCCTTTCAGCGGGCCATCGGGGACAGTAACCTCTTTAGCGCTGACCACATCGCCATACGCCCGAAAATCACTGGTCGGCGAATACCCTTTGATGTGTTCCAGATTGACGCGAGCGCCGCGCACCTGGCTGTTAAAGTTTTTCGCCATCTGCGTGATCCAGACCCGCTCGATCGGGCGGCCATCACAGGCAACGCCCTCAACAGCGGCGATAAACGGTTTTGAAATCGGCATGTTAACCCTCGTGTAATGGCTCTCTCATGTTCTGCACAGCCATCATCCCCGTCAGTGCCACACCGCGCCATTACTGCTGTTTGTCACCGCTTCCGGACAATCAACGCCGCTACGGTGCCACGCCCGCGCGCGGTAGCCTGCTGGCATGGAAAACGACATCCGCACCGACGCAAAACGCCTCTATTGGCAGGCGTACACCATTCCCCAGATCGCAGAGCGCCTAGGCATCAGCGCTAACACACTGTATTCCTGGCGACGCCGCGATAGCTGGGACAGCAGCACGCCCATCGAGAGAACCAAAGAAGTGACCGAGGCTCGCTATCTGCGCTTGATCGAGAAAGAGGATCCGACCCCGCATGACTTCAAACTGATTGATTTGCTGGGACGACAGTTGGAGCGATTTTCACGCGATGAAATCAGGTCAAAAGAGCGGAAGGAACGGAAGGCAACACCGAAAAACCACTTCACCGACGAGCAGATAGAAAACCTGCGCGCGCTGGTACTGGATAGCCTCTACGAGCATCAAAAACGCTGGTACAAACAGCGTAACCGGCGTAACAGATTCATTCTGAAATCACGTCAGATTGGGGCGTCGTGGTACTTCGCGCGGGAGGCGCTGTTACGAGCGCTGGAAACCGGCAACAACCAGATTTTTCTATCAGCAAGTCGCGCGCAGGCGTTCCAATTCAAGCGCTTCATTCAGCTGCTTGCCCGTGAGGTCGGTGTCGAGCTGAAAGGCGGAGACGCTATCATGCTGTCAAACGGTGCCATTCTATTTTTTCTTGGCACCAGTGCAGCGTCAGCGCAGAGCTACACCGGCGATCTGTATCTCGATGAGGCATTTTGGATCGGAAACTTCATTGAATTGCGCAGAGTGGCAGCAGGCATGGCGACACATACAGGGCTACGCCGCACCTACTTTTCAACACCGTCCAGCGAAGAGCACGAAGCCTACGAATTCTGGACAGGCGAGCACTACAACGAGTCACGACCGCATTCCGAGCGTGTCAGCATTGACACATCACACAAGGCGTTGAAAAACGGAAAATTGTGTCCAGATAATATTTGGCGTCAAGTTGTGACTATTCATGACGTGCTGAGTCAAGGATTCGACAAAATCAGCCTGGCAGAAATTCATCAGGAAAACAGCCCAGACGAATTCGCCAACCTGTACGAGTGTATATTCGTGAAGCGCGGCGAACGCGCATTCGACTACAACGCGCTGGTACGGTGCAGCGTTGATGGCTACAACGATCACGTCTGGCCTGACTGGCGACCGTACACCCTGCGCCCGCTGGGCAATACACCAGTATGGCTGGGTTATGACCCGAACGGCGGCAGCGGACAAGGCGACAATGCCGGGATATCTGTTGTCGCTCCGCCGTCTGTAGCGGGAGGTAAATTCCGCGTAATTGAGACACGCCAGCTGCGCGGCCTGACGTTTGAGCAACAAGCCGAAGCCATTAAAGAGCTGACGCAGCGCTACAACGTGCAATACATCGGAATCGACGGCACGGGCATCGGTGATGCCGTGCATCAGTTGGTACTGAAATTCTTCCCGGCGGCGGTCAAGTTCCAATACTCCCCATCAGTCAAGCGGTTACTGGTACTCAAAGCGCAACTGGTTATACGTTCTGGTCGCCTTGAGTACGACGCAGGCAACATGTCACTAGTGACGTCATTCATGACCGTACGCAAGCTGCAAACCCCTGGAGGCATGATCACGTATGCCTCAGACCGCACTAAAAACGCCAGCCATGGAGATATCGCCTGGGCAACGATGCACGCATTACAAAACGAACCGCTGAACAGTGATTCCGGCGGAACAAATGGTTTTATTGAGGAATTCTGATGACACGTAAGAAACGACAGTGCAGCAGCGGCGGCACGGCCATGACATCGCAGGCGATCGAAGGCGAATTAGCGCAACAGCAGTCCACATCAGGGGTGGAATCATTTTCATTTGGCGACCCCACACCCGTCATGGATCAGCGCGACCTGCTGGACTGCATGGAATGCGCAAACAACGGACAATGGTATGAGCCGCCGATCAACCCCTACGGCATCGCGCGCATGTTTGATGTTGCCGTGCATCATCAGTCACCGTTGGCATTCAAAGCCAACGTAATCGCATCCTGCTACCAGCCTCACCCCCTGCTAACTCGGCAGGCATTCAAAGCCTTCGTGCTCGATTTTTTGATATTCGGTAACGCATATCTGGAATTACGGCGCAACCGGTTCAATCAGCCGCTGACGCTGCACCACGCCCACGCCAAATACACCCGGTGCGGTACTGAGCCTGATCAATATTGGTTCGTCACGTATTACAACCCAGACTATCAATTCCAGCACGGCAGCGTATTTCATGTGCGCAATCCCAGCATCCACCAAGAGATCTACGGCTCGCCGGAATATATGGCTGTGCTGCACTCCGCTCTACTGAATGGCGAAGCAACGCTATTCCGCCGCAACTACTACATCAACGGTTCTCACGCTGGCGTCATCGTCTACCTGACCGACCCGATCACCAACACCACCGACGTTGACAAACTAAAACGCTCGCTGAAAGACGCGCGCGGCCAGGGCGCGTTTAAAAACCTGTTCGTCCACGCGCCGGGCGGCAAGAAAGACGGTTTGCAGATCCTGCCGTTCAGCCAGATCGCGGCCAAGGATGAATTCACGGGTATCAAGGACGCTACGCGCGATGACATGCTGGCCGCGCACCGCGTGCCACCCGTTCTGATGGGGATCATGCCGAGCAACGCCGGGGGGTTTGGCGACATTGAAAAAGCGGCGCGGGTGTTCTCTATCAACGAGCTGACACCTATCATGGAGACACTCAAGGAGCTGAACGACTGGCTTGGCATTGACGTGATCCGGTTCAACCCGTACGCACTTGCCGCCGGTTAACATTCAAAAATACTCACGCTCACATTGCCACACCCCACGGGCCGCCAGTTGATCGGCCCGTTTCATTCCCCACTCACACCACACCCCACAATACCGCCTCAGCGCCCCGCAGAGCAGCACGCGCGCGACCTGCGTCCACGCAACGACACACCACACATCGCATTACCACGGCGTTCTGACGCAGCAAAAACGAGTGAATAACACCACCCCTATATCACCCCTCAGCGCGCGAGGAGCTCCCCGCAGCGCCCGCACGCGAAAATCGTGTTTTTTTGTGCATCTTTGCAGTTCATGGAAACCCGCGCCACGACTGGCCCGGAAGGGGGTAAACACCATCAGATTTTTTGTGCAATTGTGCGCAGAAATTTTGCAGCGATTTTCACCCAATAAAAAAAACCCCGCACAGTAGCGGGGTTCATCGACAGCATCAGCAAATCACAGAATCATCTGTTCAGGTCTGCATCCGTAAAGCTCAGCCAGCTTCTGACGGGTTTTCTTTTGCGGGCGGGAGTCTTTCGCTTCCCACTGCGAAACCGCTGATTGTGTTGTACCCAGCCGCTCCGCAACATCATACTGTGACAGCCCTCGGTAAACGCGCCAGGCGGCAAGCAGGCTGATATCATCACGAAACATAATGTTGACCACCTCATTCGGCACGGATTCATCATCATGTTCATCGGCAGCATAAGGAATAGATTCATACCCGCTCTCATCATTGGATAGCAGGCTTTCATACACGTCTATCGGTAACACCACAAATTGCGGCTTACCGTTCACATCATTGATATATTGCAGTTTTGACATATTTTTTATCCGGGTTTCTATGAGTCGCGGTCTTCTTATGTCATTGAGGAAACGGGCGGGTTTCCCCGCCTGATTAGTAGGTTGTTGACGTTCTGCGTTTAACTTCTTTGATTTCGCAGATCACCGGCTCGCCCTTAATGATTTGGAAAATGATCCGATAGTCGCCAACCCTTAGCCTGAACATATCGTCTTTCCCCTTTAGCGGGACGATATCCAATCTGACAGAGGGGAAACTCTCAAGCTCAGTCACCTTTTCACTTATGGCTTTCTGATACCGCTTGTCGATGGTCAGACGCTGCTTCAGCGCCTTCCTTGACCAGTTCACCTTTACCATCTGTTTCCTCAGTTTTTAAAGAGCATATCCGCTTGGGATAAGATAATAATAAGATAACACAGGATTAATTACAACAAATTGCTTATTATCTAATTATGAAAGCCTGACTTATCACCTTGATGGCCAACCGCATAGCATCCGCGATCAGCAAAATCCGCAACCATGTCACGGATCCACATCAACGCAATTTCATGCTCTCGTATACCCATATCCTGCAGTTCACCCAGACGTGCAATCAACGCTATTCTCTCAATTAAAATAACAACTTCCATATTTTCCACGCCCGCACCTCACAAAATAACTGTATATAAATACAGTATATGATGCTCAAAACAATGTTTTCAATTCAAAATATTAGTTACGGTAAATATTTGTTTTCATTCTGACGAAAAACAATCAAACATCGCCATCAACACTCATCAACGCAGACATGATCGCCAGTCGTTCAGCAGGAGACATAGCCCGATAATTTTCCGCCCAGCGCGCCGCCTTACGCTTTATGCGTTGTCTGTCGATGTAGTTTTCACCTGCAAAAGCCGCATCGTATGCCGCCCCTTCCGGGTAATTCATCCAAAGTTGCTCGGTACGCACCCCGCCGCGCGTCATCACCTGGAACGTTATCGACCGCCAATCCCCCAGCCATTCATCGTACAGCGCGGACGGATAGCCGGAGATCATGACGCTGACGCCGGCCGGCACACTGCGCAATACCGCAATTAGCTCTTGATGCTGCTCGACCGTATACTCATACCGGTATCGCGCCCGGCTTGTGCGCGTCTCCGGCACGTACGGCGGATCACAATAGATAAGCACCCGGCCCGCGCTAACAAAATCAAACTCACATAAGAAAACAACAGCATCAGCTTCTATCAGCGAAACGTGTTGTAACTCGCCAGCACCGATAGAGTGCCCAACAGAAAAATTTCTCAATGCCTCACTGTCGATATCCACTCCGACGTTCCGCAATGCCGGCGGCTTTCTCAACATCACTGCGCCGCCGCCCAGGTGCGTTTCGATATACGTATCATGCGGCGGCATCGCTGCGATGATTTTCTGATATGCGCCTGACGCGCCTTTACTCCCCAGATAGCCCATACGTCCCCCGTTGGTACCACATAGATATTTTTGTCTGTGCGTACGATCTGCAGCACAGTCGTTTTTGTCTGTTCTGGCCAACATGTGATAATGTTGATCTGTGGTGAATGCAGGATGCTGACCTGCGCGCCAGAGAAGCGTTCGGTGGAAAACCGACAAGCCGGAAAACAGATTCATTTAGGTGAATCCCCGCCGCTCACCCGAGCGCCGTGGCAGCACCGGCCGCCACACACAAACTCATGCGCCTGGCTCGCTACCTAACTCACGCAGCGCCACCACCCGGCGCATCAGATCAGCCTGATCAACCGTCCGCCTCTCCGGCCCGCGGTACAACTCACCGTCACTGCGCGCGTAATACTTCCGTCCGCGAACATCAATCGAATGACCAGCTGACAGCCTGGCCGCCTCCCCTGCCGCAGCATCCCAGCCGATAGACCTGGCTGAATCACGGATCTGAGAAACAAAATCATCAGGGTCATACACATCAGCCCCATCACCGCCACGGTGTCGCCGTTTCCCTGACGAAGCAACCAACCGATCCAGCAGGTCGCGCCGTTCCTCGCGGCTCAACCGGTCAAAATCCATGACCGCGCCGCAGCTGGCACAGTCATCACTGTCTATACTGCGCGGGGCGACAGGCCCACCACCGGCCGCCTCTCCGGCCTCCTGATGCCCATCGCGTACAGTTATTGACAGAACTCCAAGGGGGCGCGGGGCGCCCTGTAGGTCAACGGCCAAACCCGCATCGGCGCTGGTCTTTGGAACAATCTTGTAGGTGGCAGTGCGTGTAAAAATTACTGATTCCGGCCCGGATACCGGGGCGTAAACACCAGAGATCCGGCTGACATCATCCCCGTAATCATTGCCGTTTTCCGTGATGTCATAATGCAGGCACACACGCAGATAGCGACGCTCAACGAGCGGGCCGCCCTGGGCATCGGTGTATCCCGCCCAATCGCCTGTATCTGCGGCTATGTGCGCGGGTGATATGACCGGGTGAAACCACAAATCGCGCCCTTGCAGGCGGCGCAACTCGCGGTAAGTAGTAACAGGTGCGCCGCCGATCTGTTGAAACTGGCGGATACGCCAGCGGCTGGCCCATGCACTGACGCGACGGGCGGAATCCTTCAACGGCTGGCCGGTTTCATCGTCCAATTCACCATCCAGCGCGTAACCGTCGATATTCTTTGATATGTACTTGGCGATATAGCCAGTTGCAGACCCCTTGTTACGATCGATTGGCTTTGCCGTAAATCGCACCTTGTCCGCCCCCGGCTCACCGCCATCCTCCTGCAAGGCATAAGCACGAAAGATATCTCGGGCCAATTCGACATGTTCCGGGCGCATGAACAGCAGTAAATGCCAGTGCGGCGTCTCATCGTGATGCGGCTCGGCGACGCGGAACCCGTAAACCCGGATGCCGTTCCTCTTCCATTTCGCGCGTACGCGCGACCAGACGCGACACAAATAGCGCTGCGTGTCGCGCGGGTCGCTGCCGTTGTAACGCTGGTTTCGTTTCCCGTCACTGTGCATAGCGTGATAACTTGACGGCGCGGTCAGCGTGTAAAACTCCCCGGCCAGCCCATCACGCACCGCGATATCTTCAAAGCCGCGCATCCGGGTCATCAACTCGGCGCGACGAATAGCGGGATTCGCAATGCTACCCATTACTTTGTCGATCAGTGATGACCGCTCGCCGGTGTCCTGATCTTCCAGTTCGCGGGATTTCAAAAACTCGCGGTTGGCTTTCTTTTGCGCCTGCCACTCTTTTAGCGCTGGCTCGCTGATGTAGGGCGTCGCCCTTTTGTGGACGTAACCAGCAGCAATCATCAGGTGCTCACGCCACTGATCGTGAATACGCACAAGTCGACGCAGCCACCATCCCGGCGACTCAAGGCGGGCCATCGCCCGCAGTGCGGCATCAGCGGTCAACCGGCACTGACAATAATCAAACCACCCCGGCGCAGTCATGTTCAGGTGAGACACCAGCCACGCGACGCGACCATATGCATAGAGAATGGAAAATTCGACATCGCCAGACGCGACCAAGTGATGATCGGATTCGCGCTGGAATTCAGCGGTGAAACAGTCGGTCAGCCTGGCGGCCAGCCGTTTCAGGTCGCGCCGGCCGGCGTACGGCAGGCGGTGAAAATCGTCACGGAAAGACATCAGCAGGCCCGGCACTATCCCCAAACGATAGCGGTCACTGACGGCATCCAGGCGCGGCAATACATACCTGTCAAACGAGTTGATCAGATAGCTATTGGCTCGCCGTATACCCTGTTTTTGTTCAATATCTGTGACGCGCTGGACGTAATACCGGCGCACGTAGTGCGGCAACGCCGCCAGACGGCGGCGCAGTGCCTTTACCCGGTTTGGTTTTTCGTCGCGTTGCGCAATTTCAAACAACGACACCTGACGCCGGTCAGCCGGTGCCAGGTGGTTGTTATATTTAATTGCTGCTGGGGGTTCCGCTGCTGCCGTGCCTATGGCAGTTAGCGGCTGATTCCACGAGTAGGCCCATGTTTGTGTTGACTCACTCACTCACAAACCCCGGCATAAACGCTGCTGCAAACCGACTGGTCGTTTAACCCCGCAAATAGATCGAAATGCCGCCCCCCCCTAGTCGTCATAGCCCAATCGCGATAGGTTTTGATGCCGTGTGACTCGACGGTAATACACTCTATGCGGCGCTGCGCCTTGTGCGGGTCTTGCGTAGCAGGGAAGAATGTGGAGTTCCCGCGACGTGAACACGCAGCGACAATCCGCTCCCATTCAGCGACACGTTCAATTTCCTCCGGCCAGCGTGCAAATATCGCTGCCAACTCGGCCTTATTGGCGTGGATGCATGGCATACAGCCAACCCGGCTACAATCCTGCTGATAGAGCGGATTCGGTTTGATGCCGTGACGCTGGGCGATAGCGAATACATCCGCATGTAACCAGCGTAAAATCGGCCGATAGACATGCAGACCCGGCGTGTTGTCCGCATCCTCCTCCCACTCAGGCAGCTTTGCCCGGGCCGGTGACTCTTCGGCCCTGACGCCCTGCCATGAAATTACCTCGTCGTATTCTGCCAGCGCTGTAATAACAACCTGATCACGTACCGGAGCGTGCTTCAGTTCAAAGGTACAAAAGCGGGCTTTAGTGGATGGAAATCTTCCCTTCCACATGCACAGGTCAAGGAACGGGATACCGGTGGGGTACAGAACAGCCAGCGCACGCTGTATCGTTGCGTCGGCCTCGGCATCTGTCATGCCGCATTCTGTTACCAGCGTGACCGGCCAGCGCTCGGCAATAAAACGACGCTTACCCGCGATGCGGTCATCAAACGATGCACGTACACGCCGGATTGGCCCCAGTTGGGACTCCAGATAATCCAGATATTCCATTGTTTGTGGGTGTTCGTGGCCGGTATCCGCAAACACCAAAACAGGGGTTATGCCGTTCTCAATAGCGACCAGCCATTGAGCCAGACTGTCTTTTCCGCCCGAGACGCTAATAACGTTGATTGCATCGGGTTGGAAGCAGCGAGTGTCTATCATCAAAACACCCCCACTTCACCCTGCGCGGGTGCAGCCATATCCAGCCTCCACCACACAGGTACACAGTCCGGACACACACCGCAGCCGCGACCGCCGCAGCCCAGTACACCGATAACCTCTTTCGCTGCAACACGGGTTGTCGCATTCGCACCGGCCGAACGCTGCACGCTGATTTCATGTAGCCCGAAATGGCGGTAAATCTCGCGTGTTGCAGGGGTGTCGCTGTTTGAAATCACGCACTGAATGCCGTGCCGCCTGTTTGCGTCCAGCAGCGCATCAGCTAACACCTGATGTTCGGCGGCGGTAAATCCGGCGGTGTGGTATTGCGTAAAATTCGCGGTGTCGGAGGCGGGCAGATATGGCGGGTCACAATAGATAGCCGTTCCGCTTTCAGCGAACAGAGATAGCGTGTGTTTGAACGATGCGGAGATAAAAATAGCGTGTGTGTCGCGGGCTTTTTCTGCAAACAACCGAATCTCGTCGCCCGGGAAATACGGCTGTGAATATTTGCCGAACGGGACGTTAAACGCCCCGGCCTTGTTGTAGCGGCACACGCCGTTAAAGCCGTGGCGGTTCAGGTACAGAAACAGCGCTGCTTTTTCAACGCTCGCGGCAGGCGACAGGGAGTTAAACAGGTTGCGATTATCTGCATATGCATCAGCACTGTTGCCGTGAGCAAACAACCCGCGAGCGGATGAAATCAACTCATCGGTGTGACGAGTAGCAACGCGATATAAATTAATCAAATCGGCGTTGATATCGGCGAGCACGTAGCGGCGATAATTTGTATTCAGAAACACTGACGCGCCGCCAACAAACGGCTCTATGAGACAATCAGCATCCGGCAGGTGCGGTAACAGGTCGGGCAGTACGCGGGTTTTCCCGCCCGCCCATTTGATGATCGGGCGGATCATTTGTCACCGCCTTCAGGGGTCGCCGGGCGCTGCTGCTTAATGAATGAATCCACACATTTCTCAAGCATCGCCCAATCGTCATCATATGGAAAACCCATTGATACGATATAGGCACCCAAGCGCTCTACGCCGCGAATCATTAACTCGCGTGCTATTTCGTCCGGCACCATTGACGCGGCAGTGCTTTGTATTGCAAGCGCCCGAAGCACGGCAGAAACCAACCCCGCCTGATTAACGGCATCGGTCAGCGCGTGATGCACCGCCGTGCCGGTGAACAGGCGCAAATCAACCCCCTGCGCCTGACCGACCAGCTTCATCGTCCGGACGTCACATTCATTCCAGTATTTCCACGGAATATCAGTTTCCGCGCGCTCAAACGCCGCAGACAAAATAACGCAGTCAAATGACGGTGAATTAGCCCACACTTTTACTTTATTCAGGTCATCGGCATTATCTGTCAGCCAATCGCTAAACTTATTTACGGCATCCCATATCGGGATTGCATCATCACTGACCAATTCCGCGCGCGCTTCCGACGGCTGTTTCAGCCACCATTTAATAGTGTCTCCATCTGGGATCGCGCCGTTTTTCATGTCATTTTCAAAATCGACGCGGCAATAAAATTCCTCGCCTAATTCGCCGGTTTCCGGCTCAAAAAATACCGCCCCGATGGATGCAATCGGTGCATTTTTATTTTTACCCAATATCTCTAAATCAATCATTACGTGTTTCATAATGCCGTTCCTCGGTAGTGTTTATTTTTCAATTCGGCGATTTCCTGACATGTCACGCACAGCGAGACACCCGGCAGAGCGGCGCGGCGGGCCTCTGGGATCTGCGCGTCGCATTCTTCGCAGGTAAAAGCGGATGCAATACGGCCCAGCGGTTGCCGGGCCTTCTTAATCTGGTTTTCACGAATGAATTGCTCGCGTTCCTGAGCCTGATCGATGGAATCCATTAGCGCAGCTCCTGCGATGAATGCTCAAAGCGGGCAGCTTCTTTCCGCATCAGCTCAATGATTTCAACGGCATTCATTTCATGCTGCTGCGCGTGAATTGCCAGCGCCTCCAGCCGTACAGACATGGAAAACAACTGGTCGGCGCGTTCATCAAGTCTTGCCTGAGTCAGCAACGGCAGCATGCCGCTGGCATCAGTAGTCATCTGTCGTGTTTCGATATTTCGCATATATGCCTCTCTGTTTTTGGGCAATAAAAATCCCGGCGCAATAAAGCGCCTGATTTTTTATTCCGTGGTTAAATCAGATTTTTCGGGATGGAATTAATATCAACAAATAATGCCAGCATGGCTTTTCTTACTGCTGACTGTTCATCTGCTGATAACTCGCGGAATTTAATTCCGTGACGGTCGCGGGTAATTCCTGCGCAGAAATAAATAATACTTTTGGTTTTTCCGGCGTCGCCCAGTCGCTCCAAATGCATTTCCAGCTGTTCGCCTGGATCGACATTCAGCAGCTTGCGGCGAATGCCGGACAGGTGCCGAATCCCGGCTTGATACGCCGCGACGTTATCGGGCGTAATTGTGACGTCATATATCCGATTTGCTGTTGCAGACATAAAACCTCCAAACATTCCCCATTAGTAACCGCCTGCTGTCAGGCGCTTGCGAATGAAGCCGGGATGTTTCGACACGCCCGGCGCGTGTTTTCCCTGATGTTGTTTTTATTCTTTCAGCTCAAACCCGCGCCGATTCCGCTGATAACGTCAACAGTCGCGGAAATCGTGGGGTTTTGCTGGATGCGGGCCTGAATTGACAGCCCAACGAGTGACAAAAATCGAATACCGGAATTCACGCTACCGATGAAATCGTGACGCCCGGTTTGCGTCAGGCGTTCAGTTGATACGCTGCCAGCAGCAACAGCGCCAACGGCGGCAGTCGCTTCTAAAACGTAGGTGGTTAGCCGTTCCGGCTTTGCCTCATTCATGGGCACGGCTGGCATGCACTTCATTTGAGCCAGCAGGCCATCAATCAGCGTCGGGTCTTCTGTAACGTCCGTGATGTGCCACAACTCTTCGCACGTCAGCTTATGCGGTTGTTCGGGGTTCAGCTTGTTACGCAGCATCTGCGAGCGCATACCGACCGCTGCCGCCACGGCCTCAAGGTTGTGACGCTGGGCGAACTGTCGGCAGGCGTCGTTGAAATGCGGTTGTTTATCCACCTGGTAATCAAACATGGTCTAAACCTCGCTGATTCCCATAAAGTGAATTATCAAACACAATTTTGAAATGGGAGTGCCCCAGCGCGGCGCGCATCTGGTCTTCTTTGTAGCGCGCGTAGTAGATACGAATCGGGCCGCCCGCTTTTTTACAGCCTTTCTTGATCTTGCGCGGTTCGATGGGTACGCGAGGGTTATCACCGGTTGTCCAACGGTAAGCAGTGCGCTCTGACACTCCCTCAAGTTCTGCGAACTGCTGAAGGGTCACAACAGGCGCAGGGAGCCTAATTATTGCGATTTCAGAAGCCATGTTGCATGATTCCTTATTTGAAAATTTCAGACAGTGATAGCTAAAGTTTTGCCGGCGTTTGCCATCAACTACCACCAACAATCGAATCCTAATGCGATTAATCGCATTAGTCAACTTGGAATTGCGATTTATGGACTTTGAAAGCCAAATTTCAAACGAAGAAGTTTTAGATAGAATCTGTCAGGTCTACGGATTCACACAGAAAATCCAGCTCGCAAACCATTTCAATATCGCAGCTAGTACGCTGCAAAACCGCTACACACGGGGCAATGTCTCCTACGATTTCGCTGCATTTTGCGCTCTTGAAACTGGCGTTAGCATCAAATGGATCCTGACGGGGCAAGGCCCGCTAAAAGCAGAAGAGCGCTTAAATTTAGCCTGCGAGATCCAATTGTTCACATTAAGTGAAGGCCGACTTACGGAAAATGGGTTTTTGAATATCGACCCTGAGCTTTTTGAAAAACCACTAAAGAGTGCTATCTGCGTTAGAAGCGAAAGCAAAAGTTACATCATCGAGAAAGATGCCCCTCTGGCTGATGGCCTCTGGATTGTTGATGTCGAGGGCGCAATTAGCCTCAGAGAACTAACAGTTCTGCCCGGTAAAAGACTGCACGTCGCAGGTGGTAAGGTGCCTTTTGAATGTGGAATTGATGAGATAAAAACGATTGGCCGTGTTGTAGGTGTGTATAGCGAGGTCAACTGATGACTGTACGCAAAAATCCTGATGGCGGCTGGATATGTGAGCTATACCCGAACGGCGCGAAAGGGAGGCGCATTCGCAAGAAGTTCGCCACAAAAGGCGAAGCGCTGGCGTTTGAGCAGTACACAGTACAAAACCCGTGGAATGAAGAAAAAGAAGACCGACGCACGCTAAAAGAGCTGGTTGACGCATGGTACAGCGCCCACGGCATAACACTACGCGATGGACTCAAACGCCAAGGCGCTATGCATCACGCATTTGAATGCATGGGCGAACCACTTGCGCGCGACTTCGATGCACAAATGTTTTCACGCTACAGGGAGGGGCGGCTCAGAGGTAAATACGCACGATCGAATAGAGTGCTGGAGGTATCCCCTCGCACATTAAATCTGGAGCTAACTTACTTCCGGGCAATGTTCAACGAGCTGGGTAGGCTCGGCGAATGGAAAGGCGAAAACCCTCTGAAAAACATGCGCCCATTCCGCACAGAAGAAATGGAAATGGCGTGGCTGACCCACGATCAGATCGCTCTACTGCTGTCGGAATGCAAACGGCATGAGCACCGCGACTTAGAAACGGTAGTGAGAATATGCCTGGCTACAGGAGCCAGGTGGTCAGAAGCTGAGGGGCTAAAGAAAAGCCAGCTCGCAAAATATAAAATCACGTACATAAACACTAAGGGCAAGAAAAACAGAACCGTTCCGATCAGCCAGGAGCTTTACGAGTCTCTACCCGATAAAGGCGGAAGGCTTTTTACTGATTGCTATGGCGCATTTCGGTCAGCACTGGAAAGAACAGGCATCGAATTACCAGCGGGTCAACTTACCCACGTTTTGCGCCATACTTTCGCCAGTCATTTCATGATGAATGGCGGTAATATTCTTGTATTACAGCGCGTGCTGGGGCATACCGACATCAAAATGACCATGCGTTATGCACATTTTGCCCCCGACCATTTAGAGGATGCAGTGAGACTAAACCCACTGGCGATGAGTGGCGATAAAGTGGCGACAGAAACGGCGAATGACGGCTAATTCTTGGCAAACAATGTCATATTATGTCACTGATAAGTATGATAAAACATTGATTTCCCGTTGCTTCGGTAAGAACTCATAATCGCTTGGTCGTTGGTTCAAACCCAACAGGGGCCACCAAATTTTGACAGTAAAATCATATGATTAAGCCACCTTTTAGCAGGTGGCTTTTTTGTATTTGGCGTAGCGCGTCGCACTGGGTTTGGCAGGCAACCAAAGGCGACCTGCCATCAGCACGGTTTATTACCATTATTACTGCTCAGGTAATAGAAATGCCTTGAACTGCGGGGTCATGACCGCCTCGTAGCCCTTATCCGTCTTGGTAATCAGATATACCGCCATGCTTTGCTGTTCAGCTAACTTCAATGCCTTTTCCGTCCCCAGCACCATCAATCCGGTATCCCATCCGTCCGCTTCCAACGCGGTTTTGGCTATCACCGTAGCGGAAACCAATTGATGGGTAATTGGCCTGCCGGTTGCGGGATCAATAACGTGGGAGTAACGCTTGCCATTTTGTTCAAAATAGTTGCGATAGCTGCCCGCAGTGCTGATCGAATAGCCTTGCAGGTTCACCGATGCCTGAATAGCATTCTCTTTGTCTGTCGGTTTTTGGATCGCCACTCGCCAGGGCAACCCTTGTGCATTTACGCCACGGCTGGAGATCGCCCCCCCCACCGACACCAAATAATTGGTGATCCCTTTTTGAGTCATCAATTGCGCCAACAGATCCGCGCCATATCCCTCACCCAGCGTGGAGAGATCGACATAGAGATCCGGCAAATCCTTTTGGATCCACTCGCCTTTCTCATTGCTTATCAATGTCAAATGGTTTAACCCAACCTTCTGACGAGCAGCATCGATCTGCTGCTGGCTGGGAATGGTCGCCGGTTGCTTTTGCGGGCCAAAACCCCACAAGTTGACCAGAGGCCCTACCGTAATATTCATGGCGTCCCCTGTCGCCCGACCGATACGTTGCGCGGTCAGAATGATATCCGCCATGCCGCCGCTAATCGGTTGCGGATCACTGCCTTGATAACGGTTAAAACGCGATAACGTGGAATCCTTGCGATAGGTCGAAATCTCATTATTGGCCTGTTCCAGCAAGGCATCGATTTCTTGTTGCAGTTGCGGCTGTCCCTCCGGTAATTCACCACTGATTTTCACACTGTAGAAAGTCCCCATGGTTTTTCCCTCCAGGGTGGTCAACTTACGTGTATTGACTGACGGTTTATCGCCGCCGTCGCTGCCGTTACACGCAGTCAGCAGACCAAGCGCACCGAAAAAAATCATGCATTTAAAGGCAGGAAACGCCATGAAGAACACTCCTTGGATAAAATCAACGTGCTATTGATAGAGCAAGATTGGGCGCTTGAAAAGCAAAGAAACGACAAAACCTGTTTAAACGCAATGTCAGGTCAGTTCCGGCAGTAACGCCCGGCGCAATCGTAACGCCGGGCATAAGGGAGGGGAATCGTCGTCAACCCGATGTTCCATCAAGGGGCGGCAAACGAGGGAATCGGCAGTTCACGCCAGCGGTGGCAGCTCACCACATGGCGCGCCGCCACACTTTCCTGTTCGGGAACCGCCTGTGAGCAGGCCGGGCCGGCATGAGGGCAGCGCTCGGCAAATGCGCATCCCGGCGGCAAACGGGAAAGATCCGGCGGCGATCCGGGGATACACTTCAGTACATCGCCTTTTTTCAGCCCCCCGCGGTGGCGGCTACCCAGCAGTACCTGCGTGTAAGGATGACGCGGCTGCGTCATGATCTCTTTCAGCGATGCCTCCTCGACAATGCGCCCGGCATACATCACCGCCACACGATCGGCAATCTCCACGGCGGCGCCGATATCATGGGTGACAAAGATAATAGCCAGCCCCAACGCCTTCTGTTGTTCGCGCAGCAGAATCAGAATCTGGATCTGCACTGTGGCATCCAACGCGGTGGTGGGCTCATCCGCCAACAACAGTTCAGGCTGGCACGACAGCGCCAGCGCGATCATCGCCCGTTGGCGCATTCCTCCGGACATTTCATGAGGATAAGCGTCAAGCCGCTGCTCAGGGCTGGGAATACGCACCTGTCGCAACGCTTCCAGCGCTCGCTGGCGCGCCGCCTGATAGGAAAGCCCTTCATGGCGGCGCAACCCTTCGATTATCTGCTGGCCGACGCTGTAGACTGGGTCGAAGGCCAGCAGCGGCTCCTGAAAAATCATGGCCGTTTTCGCACCGCGGAAACGCCGCAGCGCGGCGGGAGACATCGTCAGAACCTCCTCGCCATCCACGTGGATAGCCCCGCTCATGGTCGTACTCTGCGGGGGATGCAACCGCATCAACGCCCGCAGCGTCACGCTTTTGCCGGAGCCGGACTCCCCAATCAGCGCCATCACTTCTCCACGCCCAACGTCCAACGAAACGCCGTTGACCGCCTCAATCACCTGTCCACCGCGCCGAAAACGGACGTGCAGATTATCAATACTGACAAAACGCTCATGCGACATCGACCACCTCCCGAACGTCAATGAAATTGCCGTGATACGGTGAATCGGGCTGAGCCATCAGGCAGGCGCTGTGATGATCGTCGCCGACACTCAACAGCCGCGGCTTTTGCTGAGCGCACACCGCTTTCGCCTGCGGGCAGCGGGTATGGAAACGACAGCCGGACGGCGGTGCGATCGGGCTAGGCGGATCGCCGGACAACGGCGATTCCAGCGTTCGGCTATCCGGATCCATCGACGGCATCGAGCTCAGCAGCGCACGGGTATAAGGGTGTTTAGCGTCGGTAAACAACGCTTCCGCCGGGCCGACCTCCACCACCTCCCCCAGGTACATCACCAGAATGCGATCCGAAAGATAACGCACCACATGCAGATCGTGGCTGATAAACACATAGGTCAGATCCAGCGTTCGCTTTAAATCCAGCAGCAGCTGCAACACTTGCGCCTCTACTGACTTGTCCAGTGCCGACACCGCCTCATCAAGAATCACCAACCGCGGCTTCATCGCCAGCGCCCGAGCAATATTCACGCGCTGCCGCTGGCCGCCGGAAAGCTCATGCGGATAACGGTGAGCAAAACGCGACGGTTCCAGGCCAACATGCGCCAACAAATAGCGGGCGTATTCGCTGGCTTGTCGACGGGGAATACCGTGCACACGCTGCCCGAACGCGATGCTTTCTTCCATGGTCAGACGCGGATTAAGGGACGCATAGCTGTCCTGAAAAACCATCTGCACCTGACGACGATAGGATTTCATCGGCAAACGAGCGGATCCGACCGACTGTCCATCAAAAATCAGCTCACCGCTATCCTGTGTCGACAACTGCATCAGCAACCGTGCGGTGGTGGATTTGCCGCACCCCGATTCCCCCACCACCCCCAATGTTTCCCCTTTTCTCACCTCGAAACTGACGTGATCCACCGCCTGAACCACGCTGTGCGCGGCGCCTTTGCGCACATGAAAATGCTTGACCAGATTATCCACTGTCAGCAGCGGCTGAGCCGGCCCACCGAGATCCTCATTGATAAATGGCTGCATCCGTTACTCCTTGATAGCCATGGCGGCGCGCAAGCGATCCGCAAGAATGTTGAAGGAAATCGAGGTAACGAAAATCATCATGCCCGGCAGGGCGGCCACCCAAGGTTGAGTGTAGATGGCGGTACGCAGCGTATTCAGCATCAACCCCCATTCCGGCTCCGGCGGGCGAACGCCCAGCCCCAGAAACGACAGGCCGGACGCCAGAATCATGCATACCGAAATCAGCCCGGTGGAAAACACAAAAACAGGCCCCAGCACATTGCCCAGCACCTGCACGCGAATGATGGTAAACGCGCTGGCGCCGGTGGCGCGGGCCGCGTCGATATAATCCATGTGCCGCACCTGCGTCGTCACACTCTCGGCGATTCGCGTCACCTGCGGCACGAACACCAGCGTCAACGACAATAGCGCGTTGCCAATCCCTGCGCCCATCGCGCCGGACAGCGCGATCGCCAGTAGCACCGACGGAAAAGCGTAGAAAATATCGATGGTACGCATGATTAGCGTATTCACACGTCCGCCGGCATAACCGGCGATGATGCCGATGGCCCCACCGATAAAAAAAGCGAACACGACCGGGACGATCCCCATAAACAGCGACAATCGTGTACCGAGGATCAGCCGGGACAGCATATCGCGACCCAGCTCGTCGGAGCCGAGGACAAAGCCGGGTGCGCCGATCGGCTTGAGACGCATAAACATAGACGTCTGATAGGGATCTTTAACGATCAACCAGGGGCCGAACACCGCCAGCGCCAGCAGCAAAAGAATCACGCCGCCGACAGCCATACCGGTCGGATCGCGCAGCAGACGGATCAGTACGCCGGACCAGTAACCGCCGGTCGCCGCCGGCGCGGTACTGACCATCGCCGTTTTTGACGTTGCCGTATCCACCATCGTCAGCTCCTTTTAATCCGTGGATCGAGCGCGGTTTGCAGGATATCCACCAGCAGATTGAGCAGCACAAAAAACAGCGCCAGCACCCAGATGGTGCCCTGCAACAACGGCAAGTCGCGCTGGAAGATGGCGGTATTGAGCAGCAGGCCGGTTCCCGGCCAGGAGAAAACGGTCTCCACCAGAATCGAGCCGCCCATCAAATACCCGACTTGCAGCCCCATCACCGCCAGCGCGGTCGGCGCGGCGTTTTTCATCACATGCAGAAAAACGCCAAACTCGCTCAGCCCGCGGGCACGTAGACCGATAATGAACTCCTGACTCAGGATATCCGCCACCTGGGAACGGACGGTACGGGCAATAATGCCGGTGGGGATCACCGACAGCGTAATGGCCGGCAACACCATAAACTGCAGATGCGCCCAGTCCCACGCCCATCCCGGCTCGCCGATCGGGCCGCCACCGGTGGCGGGCAGCACTGCCAGTTTTACGCAGAACACGATCACCAGCAGCATCCCCAGCCAGTAGTGCGGCACACTGACGCCGAAGACCGACAGCACCGATGCAATACGATCGATCGCACTGTTGCGAAAGTAACCGGCCACAAAACCAAACAGGCTGCCGAGTAGAAACCCGATGCTGGTCGCCAGCAAAGCCAAACGCAGTGAATAGGACACGGCGGTCATCACTTCGGAAATCACCGGTCGGCCGGTCGCTACCGACAATCCCAAGTCACCTTGCAGCGCCCGCCACAACCAGAGTAGAAACTGCACCGGCAGCGGTTTGTCAAAGCCGTACGCCTGCATCAATGAATGGCGCAGCGACTCGGATGCATCCGGCGGCATCACCGATACCAAGGGATCGCCGGGAGCGATCTGCACCAGCAGAAAACAGACTGCCGCCACGCCCAGCATGGTTGGGATCGCCAGCAGTACACGGTAAAACAGGGTAGAAAGCATATCCCCTCCTTGGGCAGCGCCTGCAACGGCACCGCCATCAGTGCCGTTACTCTTTCTTGCTGACCAGCGCCAGATCGATAAACCAGCTTTGCGGCTGTACCACGCCGGTCACTGCCGGGGAGATAGCACGCGGGCCGACGTCATGCGCCACAAACAGGAATGGCGCCTGATCGACAATTGCGGCATGCAGCTCGGCAGCCGCCGCATCCATCTCTGCCGGCGTAAAGGCCTGTTTCACCCGAGCGATAAGGGTTTCGGTTTCAGGCGTTGAGAAAAACCCCCAGTTGGTGGCGACCGGCGGAAAGGCCTTCTCGGTGGCGAAGCGGATCATGCCGAAATAGGGATCGGCGACTGCCGCGCTGACGTTGATAGCGTCAATACCCTTAGACGCCGGATCCTTCGCGCCCAGCCGCCAATTGGTGAACAGGGTGTTCCATTCAGTGACTTTGATGTCTACATCAAAGAAACAGCTTTTCAGGTTCTGCTGGATATATTCGTTCATCGGCAGCGGTTGCATCTGGCCGGAACCGGAAGCGGACGTCGCTACCGTCACGTGTAGCGGTTTGCCGGCGCTGAACCCGGCTTCGCTCATCAGCTTACGGGCGGCGTCCGGGTCGTATTTGATCTCGAACGTCGGTTTACCGTGCCACGGGCTGTCGCTTTCATAAACACCGGTGGCTTCCTTCATATAGCCGCCAAGGTAACTTTTCAGTTCACCGCGGTTTAGGCATAGGTTCGCCGCCTTGCGTACCCGAATATCTTTCCACGGCGATCCCTCCAAAAAGGAGAACTGCCACGGCCACAGATGCGGCTGAGCGTTGGCGTAAATCTGGAATCCCTGCGCCTTGATTTGCGCTACCGCATCCGGCGCGGGCGCCTCAATCCAGTCCACCTGTTTTGAAAGCAACGCGGCGGTACGGGCGTTGGCTTCCGGTAACGGGATCAGCACCACTTGATCGACGCGGGGAACGCGATCTTTGTTCCAGTAATCGGGGTTCTTTTTCAGGATCAACTGCTGACGCGGCACCAGTTTTTCCAGCTCAAACGGCCCACTGCCTACCGCATGTGCGGCAAAATCAGTCCACGCCTGTTTGCTGCGCGCTGCGCTATCCCCCGCAGAGGCCGGCACCGCATCAAAATATTTCTGCCAGGCGGTGGGGGATACGATGAACAGGTTGGTTACGTTATACGGCAGCAACGCATCCGGTTCGGACGTCACCAGCACGACGGTGTCGTCGTTGATTTTCTCCGCGCTTCGGAGCGTCGGCATCCGCGCCAGCGTATTGCCTATCTGCCCCGGCGCGTACTGCGGGGCATTTTTGTCCAATACCTTGGCGACGTTCCAGACAATCGCGTCGGCATTCACATCGGTACCGTCATGAAATTTCACGCCTTTACGCAGGGTGAAAATCCAGCGGCTCTTATTGGCCGGATCCACGTGCCATTCGGTCGCCAGCCCGGGCACCAACCCACTGGGCTTTTCCCCTTGCGACAGATCCCATTCCACCAACGCATCATACAGGGGGATACCGGTGAAACGGTTCCCCTCAAACCCCTGATCGGGCTGGCCGAGCGTCAACGGAATATCCGCCGCCGTCATCGCGATGCGCAGTGTGGAAGCCTGAACCAGAGTATTGCCAAGGGCCAGCGCGCAAAAAGCGCCAACCAACATGAAGTTACGGGAAGAACGTGAATATTTCGGCATTGCAGTTTCCCTGTTGAAAATGGCTGCGGGTTGATACCCGTCGTTAGCGCCGTCTATCACGGCGAGACGCTGTTCATATCCAATAAGGCGTACAGCAAAATGCGTACCAACGGCCCGTCTAGCAGGGGACGTTCAGCAAGGGAAATAACGAAAAAAATCATATAATATTGATTTAAATGAAATATATAACTCCATGCATTGGTGACATCAATCGGATGATGCCCTCGCCGCCAGCAGGATAAAGCAAAATTCCCCTGCACTATGCCGGTGAAATTTATGCACTATTGAATAATTTACCTGCGATGCGTACTCGGCATAGCGCCTGCGCACGCTGACGTGCTGAATAACATGGCGCATTGGTATAACGCGGGAGGAGTGCAGCCGCCGATACCTTATCGGAACAGAAAGGATTATCGGGAAAGAAAGGAAATAATGAATAGGGTATATACCCGACAGACTTCAGGTTGCTGGTGTGTTGGCTTTCCTCGCTCCCCCCGTCACTGACGTGAATGCACTCCTGGGGATTCGCTGCGTTGCCGCCTTCCTGCAACTCGCATTATGTAGAGTATCTATAGCCGTTATTGGTTGCGAAAACGCCCCGCAATCTTCACAAGTATTGCGGGGCGCAAGTGGAGAAATTACTGAGGCGCTTTTGGCGGCATCGGTTCATTCATGTGTTTTTCGAAGTTATCGTTAAACACTTTTTTCTGTTCCGCCGTCAGCACATTATACATTTTGTTCTGGATTTCCAAACGCTGCAGCAAACGGGCTTTTTTGTTTTCCGTCATCTTATCCACCAGACCTTGGGCTTTGGCCGAATCAAAGCTGTCGGAGGCAATCAGACTATGAAAAGCACGACGTTCTTCAACGGAGGGACGTTCCCCTTTACGTGTATTCTGCACGATATCACGCATTTTCTGTTTCTGTTCTTCCGTCAGGTTCAACCCACGGAACATCATATCCTGTTCCATGCCTTTTCCACCGTGTTCACCGCGATGGTGCTGCATCATCGGCGCTGATGAATCCATAGCGGCATTTCCCTGCGCATAGACAACGCCTGTGGCACCCAGGGCTAAAGCAGAGGCAAACATAACCGCAATTAATTTAGACATAATTTCTTTCCTCACGTTATGGCTTTATTGGCTGACACGTTATTCAACCGTTGCAATGCAGTATACGTGGGCAAATTTCAGGTAGTGCGAGTAAGGGTAAAATTATGAAAGGGTATTATTCACAATTAACGGAATTGTGGAGAAAGAGGAAATATTCTGTAAGGGTAAATATTGAGACGATAAAAAACGGGCTGTCGCCAGCCCGTTAGTCCTTAATCAACGATCTAATTACCCCCCAAAAGTCAGGCTGGAACTTTGGGCACCGGCATAATTCTGCGCAAATGTTTTTGCCGCTGAAGCCGTTTTCAACGTATAGCTGTAATTGGATGAAGGCGTCCACTTACTGGCTGATGATGACTGATTGGTGATCGACGGCGTACTGCCGGTATCGGTAAATGTTCCGGTGCCTTTATCATCCAGCATGCCGTTGGTGCTGCTGGTTGTGCCAAAATAGTTATATTCGGACACGATCTTGGCATTCTGCGCTAGCGTAAATCCCAGATGGTATTGATCGATATAATTGTTGTAAGCGTGGTAATAGCCATACCGCATCAACCCCGGCGCACGAACATAAACATTACTGAAATAGCAATGGCAAATGGTCAGATGCGGATAACCATCGTAAGTTGACACATAGCTGCTGCCATCCTGCGGATATCCGAAAATCAGCCCATATTCATGGTTTTTAAACAGGCAGTTACTGATAGTAACGTAATCTGCTTTCTCACCGACATAAATCAGTTTATCCAACCCACCGTCGGTCAGCGTATAGGAGTGACCAGGGAAAGTCAGATGATCAAGCCAGTATTTATTCCCATGCGTCAGGTAAACTTGAATATCATCGTTACCGTTGATAGAGCTTGTGTGCTTAATTGTCAGGTTCTGGAAAATAATATTATTAGAACTCGACGTAGTGCGAAAATGGATATTAGTCAGGGTATTATTAGAATAGGATCCAATAATGGTTTTATTCGCTCCCATCGATACCTTGGTCAGAGAGCTGGCGCTGATATTGGCATTAATAACCAGAATCTTCGCATCCGTCCCGGCAATATGCGTTTTCAAATCACTCAGGCTGGTAATAGTGACGACTGTTCCGCCTGTCCCCCCCGTAGTGCTACCTGCTTTTGCAAAACCCACCATTCCAGAAGTACCATAATTAGGGTATGCCATAATATTTCTCCTGCAATAATTAAATAATAAAAAAGAAAACTTCTCTTTTTTAGACATATCTGATCATTCAGACAGGAATACCCTACAACAGTTAATTAACCCTCTCATTTTCATTCTATTTACTCACCTACTACACAACGAAGGGTGAATGTATCTATTTAAAAATCAAACAAATAAATAATAAGCAAAAAACACGCAAAATCATTATCCGAAAATATATTTTATATTTTGAATAATTCACATTGCAGGAAGATGCCGCCGCAATAAATCGCCAGGAGACGGATCAAATATGTAAATGGGATGAGAAAAAGAAATCAACACATCTGCAACTCGCAACATGCCAGACATCAACATATCTATTGTCTGCCCTGAAAATATTCAGGGCAGCGAGCGTTTAAATGCTGCCGCTTCTTTCGCCAGCGCATCCAGATGGGCTCGAATCAGATTCACTTTTTGCAGCAGCGGATTACGTTCAGGAGAATCATCCATTAAATTCACCCGCGTCACCAACTCATTGATGCGAGCACACAAATCCGCTTCACGCTGCTGTGCTTGCGCCAGTTGCAAATGCAGACGCTGATAGTCCTGCCGCCAGTTTTGTTGCTGCCGCCTAACGCTCTCCTCCAACGACAGCAGTGCGTTTTCCAGACGAGTTTCCCACTCTTCAATACACATCGTGATTCCTTCGCTTACTTAACCTGCGAATTATAATAACAGTGCGGCATCGCAACAAACCTTGTTCCTACCATCGACGCAACCATTCAGCCGCATCCTGCGCCACGGAGCAGAGTGTTTAACGTCGCCGACATTCGCTCTTCACAGCGCGTAACACCACAAATTTGGCGTTGCTGGCAACATTCTCGCAATTACCGAACAGATGTTTGAGCTTGTGGAAATAATTCAGATGGCGGTTGCCCACAATCCTTAACTCGCCGCCGACCTTCAGGCAACGGCGGGCATCAAGGAACATCTGCCAGGCGATATCGTCCGTGATGGTTTGCTGCTGATGAAACGGCGGATTGCACAACACCGCCTGCAGGCTATCATGAGCGACGCCTGACAATGAATGATTCACCACAAACCGGCACCGCGGCGCATCGTCAGGACAGTTCGTCATCACATTCCGCTGGCTGGATGCCACCGCCATATAGGACTCATCGAAAAAACTCATTGTCGCCAATGGATTAGACTTCAACGCCGCCAGGCCGACGACGCCATTGCCACACCCCAAATCCGCGATGTTTCCATCCAATCCGGTAGGCAAATGTTGCATAAAGAATCGGGCGCCGATATCCAGCCCGCTGCGCGAAAAAACATTGGCGTAATTGTGGATTTGATAACCGAGTTCATCCAGCGGCCAGACCGACACCATGTCATCTTCAGCGACCGTCTGCGCTTCCGGCTGACAAAAAATCAGACGCGCTTTTTTCCAGGCCAGAGAGGTACGTGTCTCCCCCAAGATCCGTTCAAACAGATCCAGTGTCGAGGTATGAATATCACGGGCTTTTGCCGCCGCCAGTACGCGCGTTCGCGGTGTAACCACCCGCCGCAATTGACGAAGCTGGTGCTCTAGCAACGCCAGCGTCTTCGGCACTTTGATCACCACCAACGCGGGGGATTCCGGCAGAGGCGCTAAACTGTCAAGCAACGTGACGCCCTCCAGCCCATAGCCATTGAGGGCCAAATTGTGTCGGGTTGCGAGCTGGCTGAGCAGAGAATCGCTGATGCAGTAAGGATTATGCGCATACAGCCCGCACGCCAGCGCGCCGAACGCATCGTTGAAAACCAGCAGAGGCCCCGGCGCAATCTCCAGGGCCGCCAGTTCGCGCAGCAAATATTCATCCGCCGCATCCCACGCTTGCAACGACGACTGCGCATCAACCTGCGGGTAACGAATCAGACTCAGGCTGCGATTCTCCAGCTCAAATTGGCTCATAGCCACTCCTGTCATACACAATCCGGCGCTGTTTATCCCCTAAATTCGCCTTCCAGTAAATGATTTTTCCTGATGAAAGCGCCTTTTTTCCCGACAAATATCCACGACTGCGCATCAGGCCGCCATACCGATGGCAGGCGGTTTGATCCTCCCGGAGATTTCACCTATCTTTAACCACGCAAAGGGGAGTAACTTCTCGCCGGTCAATCGTCATTACGGTGCATTACGCACCCGGTTGCCGGGCAACCTTAATGAGTATTCCACATTAAGTTGTAAGTGAGACCTTGCCGGAAGGCGAGGTACATTTGCAATTTAAGCGCAAACGGCCGGTGCCTTCTGACACGGGCCGTTTTTGTTTTCTGACTGAGGAATAGGGTTATGGTCACGACGATAGGTACCCCTCTGTTGTGGGGAAGTTTCTCCTTGATTGTGTCGATCATGCTGGCGATCGATCTGTTCTACCAGCGGCGCAAAGGCGCCACCGTGATGACATTCAGGCAGGCAGCCGCATGGTCATTGACCTGGGTGGCGCTCGCCGTGCTGTTCAATGCCGCATTCTGGTGGTACCTCAGCACGACAGTTGGGCGGGAAGTAGCAGATGTCCAGGCGTTGGCTTTCTTCACCGGTTATCTGATCGAAAAAGCGCTGGCCGTGGATAACGTCTTTGTCTGGTTGATGCTGTTCGGCTATTTCGCCATCCCGGCGCAATACCAGCGCAAAGTCCTGATTTATGGCGTTCTGGGTGCGATTGTACTGCGTACCATCATGATCTTCGCCGGCAGTTGGCTGGTAACGCAGTTCCAGTGGTTGTTGTACCTATTCGGCGCGTTTCTGCTGTTTACCGGCCTGAAAATGGCGTTGGCGAAAGAAGACGGCGCAGCGATTGGCGATAAGCCGGTTGTCCGCTGGCTACGTGGCCACCTGCGTATTACCGATACTCTGCACGGTGAAAAATGGTTCGTCGTCAGAGACGGGCTGCTCTATGCCACACCGCTGCTACTGGTGCTGATTCTGGTAGAGATCAGCGATGTCATTTTCGCGGTAGACAGCATTCCGGCCATCTTCGCCGTCACCACCGATCCGTTCATCGTACTGACGTCGAATTTGTTCGCCATTCTGGGCTTACGCGCCATGTATTTCCTGCTGGCCGGCGTCGCGGAAAAATTCTCGCTGCTAAAATACGGGCTGGCCGTGATCCTGGTGTTTATCGGCGTCAAGATGGTGATCATCGATCTGGTGCATATTCCGGTTGCCGTTTCGCTCGGCGTCGTCGCCGCGATACTGACCGTCACTATACTCATCAATATCTGGGTCAACCGCCGTCAACGCCAGCGTTGAGCCATCACCACAACGCAGGGGCATGCCCTGCGTTGTGGCTCGGCGTTAACACATCTGCGGCTCAGGCTCTTTTCGCCAGCGCCGCCTTTTCTACCTTGAAAGGGTCAATCCCGCGCAGCTGCATGCGGCGGAACCGAATGATATTAAAGCCGTTCATGATGAGAAAGCTGCCTTCAATCAGCGAACCGCCGATCGAACCCAACCAGATATTGTGGATCACCCACATGGCCGTCGCGCACCACATCACACAACGGGTTTTTAATCCGTGAGTTCGGAATAACGCCCAGGTACTGATAATCGTTCCGATGATGGGCAGCATTTCCACGGGATGCCTGACCCCAGGAATACCCAGCGCCAACGTCAAGGCGATAAACACAAACATGACGGCGATATTGCTGGTTTTAAGGGTCACTAACGTACGCAGGGCGTTGAGCACGGCGCTCATGCCTGCGGCGTTCGCCCCCATCAGGAAAAAGTGCCCACCAATAACTGCACTATAGATAGAGAGCTGTAGCTTGAATTTTTTCTCATTTCGGTTAAAAAACATGGTGATACCGACAAAAAACGCCAGTACACCCACAGCCTGGGCAAACTCGTAAAGTGTCATGATTACAGCCTCGGAACTGAGTGCATAAAAATAAAACGGCGTTTCTAATATGAAACGCCGTTTTATTTTATGTAAAAACCACAATGTTTACAATGTTACGCCGCTCTTAAATATCGCCAGTTCGCGGAAATCATTGAGCTCATTTTTAGCCTGCTTGCCATCAGCGATCTCGACAATCAGATCGACAAACTGTGACAACAGTTCATCCATCGGCATGTCATGGATCAGACGACCAGCATCGAAATCAATCCAGTGCGGTTTTTTCTTTGCCAGTTCGCTGTTGGTCGCCAGTTTCACCGTCGGCACAAAACCACCGTAAGGCGTACCGCGTCCGGTACTGAACAACACCATATGGCACCCGGCCCCCGCCAGCGCGCTGGTCGCCACCGCATCGTTGCCCGGCGCGCTCAGCAGATTCAGCCCCGGCATGCTCAGACGTTCGCCGTATTTCAGTACATCGACTACCTGGCTCTGCCCGGCTTTCTGCGTACAACCTAGCGACTTTTCTTCCAAGGTCGTGATGCCGCCCGCCTTGTTGCCCGGCGAAGGGTTTTCGTAGATCGGCTGGTTATGCTCAATGAAATACTGTTTGAAGTCATTGACCATATGCACGGTTTTCTCAAACGTGGCCTCATCACGACAACGGCCCATTAAAATGCGTTCCGCGCCAAACATCTCCGGCACTTCGGTCAACACAGTGGTACCGCCGTTGGCGATAACAAAGTCGGAGAAGCGTCCCAACAGCGGATTGGCCGTAATGCCAGACAGCCCGTCAGAGCCGCCGCATTCCAAACCGAACTTCAATTCGCTGAGTTTGCCTGGTACGCGCTTATCCTCCCGCATCACCTGATACAGCTGATGCAGCCGCTCCAGCCCGGCCTCTACCTCATCTTCCTGCTGTTGACAGATCATAAAGCTGACTCGTTCGGCATCAAATTCGCCGAGCGTATCGCGAAACGCGGACACCTGGTTGTTTTCACACCCCAATCCAATGACCAGCACCGCGCCCGCATTCGGATGACGCACCATGTTCTGGAGCATCGTCCGGGTGTTCTCATGATCCTGCCCCAGTTGGGAACAGCCGAATGGATGAGTAAACAGGAAGACGCCATCAATGCCCTCGGCGTCATGGGTTTCTTTCAGAAAACGTTGCTGAATCTGACGGGCAATACCGTTCACACAGCCCACCGTCGGCAAAATCCACAGTTCATTGCGAATACCGACATCGCCGTTTTTGCGGCGATAGATGTGGACTTCACGGTCGTGCATCTGCGACGACTGTGCAATCAACTCCGGCTGGTACTGGTACTCATCCAGATCGCTCAGATTGGTTTTCGCATTCTGGGAATGGATGTGCTCGCCGGGAGCGATAGGCGCAATCGCATGACCGATCGGCAAACCGTACTTAACGATCATCGCGCCCGGCGCAATCGCCGTCAGCGCAAACTTATGACCACGCGACACCGGCTGCGCCAGCGTCAACGTCAGATCGCCAATCGAGACCGTTTCATCCTGTGCCAAATCGCGTAACGCGACGGCGACATTGTCCAACGAGTGAATTTTGATGATGCTTTGCATGGATAAAACCTTTCGCGATTAGCAATAACCTTCAACAGCAGCACGCATTCCGCGCTCAACAATAGCCTGCAATTGTTCAGTAACCTGGGCGGCCAGACCGGGAACGTTGGTCAGATCCTGTTCCCAATGTTCCGCATCACTCAGTACCGCATTCACCACCTCGGCCAGTGTCGTGGTATTGGCTTTGACGCCATTCCACAGCGCCTGATAACGCTCCAGCCAATGCGCGTCGTCCTGCAACGGGTAGCTTTCGCCGTCGCGATCGCCACGATAAAAGGCGATTAACGCCGCCAGTGCGAAAGTCAAACGTCGCGGCAGCACGCCTTGACGCTCACGGTAGGTCAGCAACTGCGGCAGGATACGGGTACGGAATTTGGTCATACCGTTCAGGGCAATCGACAACAACTGGTGCTGAATGAACGGGTTACGGAACCGGCTCAGTACCGCCTGAGCAAACGACGCCAGCTCGTCATGCGGTAGATCCAGCGCCGGCACAATCTCTTCGGCGATAGTGGTTTCGACAAACCGGCTGATTTGGGCATCATTCATCGACTCCCCCACGGTGTTCAGGCCGGCCAGGAACGCCACCGGCACCAACGCAGTGTGCGCACCGTTCAAAATGGCGACCTTACGTTCTTTATACGGTTTGATATCGTCCACGATACGGACATTCAGGTTCAGCTTATTCAGGCGCAGTTCTTCCGCCAGCCATTGCGGCCCCTGAATCACAAACAGATAGAAGTATTCGGCGGTATCCAGAAACGTATCTTGATACCCCAGTTCCTGTTGCAACGTGTCCACTTCCGCTCTCGGGTAGCCGGTGACGATACGATCCACCAGCGTTGAGCAAAATGTGTTGTGCTCATTCAGCCAGGCGGTGAACGCCGCCGGCAGTTCCCACTGCGCGGCATAACGCAGCACCAGCTCTTTCAGTTTTTCGCCGTTGTAATCGATCAACTCGCACGGCAGCAGCACCCAGCCTTTATCAACGGCGCCATTAAAATGATTAAAACGCTCGAACAGCAGGCGGGTCAGCTTGGCCGGGAAACTCACCGGCGGCGTATCGGTCAGGCGATCATCGGCATGGTAGCTGATGCCCGCTTCCGTGGTGTTGGAAAACACAAAACGAATATTGGCGTCATGCGCCAGCGCCAGATAGTCATCAAACTGACGGTAAATATTAATTTCACGATTGACGGAGCGGATAAGACGCGGTTCGCGCACCGCTTCGCCCTGTTCATTCAGACCGCGAATAATGGTGGTATAGAGACCATCCTGGGTATCCAACGCGGGAGGAAAATCGGTATCGATCGGACGAACCACCACAATGCCGGCATCCAGATCGGTATGTTCATTCAACAGATCCAGTTGCCAGTCCACAAAGGCGCGTAGGAAATTGCCCTCACCAAATTGAATAACACGGTCAGGGTGACGACGGCCGGGAAAATCACGACGATTCAGCGTTTGCATTAACAAGCTACCTCGAAACACGACACTATTCGGGACAAACGCCAGTCAGTACAAACGTCAGGTCAGCACGACAGCGCCAGGGCGGCAGATTCAGCACCCTGCGCCAGCCCGAAATCACAACATAAATAAGCGGACCCGCAACGGTGCCCGCTTTCCCTTTTTGCTTATAACTCAATGCCGAAATAGTTTTTGGCATTGTCGAAACAGATGTTTTTCACCATTTCGCCCAGCAGCGGCAAATCTGCCGGCGCTTCGCCATCGGCCACCCAACGGCCGATCATCTGGCACAGAATGCGACGGAAATATTCATGACGGGTATAGGACAGGAAGCTGCGGCTGTCGGTCAGCATACCGACGAAACGGCTCAGCAGGCCCAACTGCGCCAACTGCGTCATCTGACGCTGCATGCCGTCTTTCTGGTCGTTGAACCACCAGCCGGAACCGAACTGCATCTTGCCTGGCATGCCTTCGCCCTGGAAGTTGCCGATCATGGTGCCCAGCACTTCGTTATCACGCGGGTTCAGGCAGTACAGGATGGTTTTCGGCAGCAGGTTTTCTTCATTCTGCTTGCTGAGTAGACGGGAAAGCTCCTGCGCCAGCGGGCGATCGTTGATGGAATCGAAGCCCACATCCGGCCCCAACAGTTTGAACTGACGCTGGTTGTTGTTACGCAACGCGCCGATGTGATACTGCTGCACCCAGCCGCGACGCGCGTACTCGGCACCCAGCCATACCAGCACAGCGGTCTTGAACTGTGCAACTTCGTGATCGCTCAATT
Source organism: Musicola keenii (assembly GCF_014855505.1). Lineage (NCBI taxonomy): Bacteria > Pseudomonadati > Pseudomonadota > Gammaproteobacteria > Enterobacterales > Pectobacteriaceae > Musicola > Musicola keenii. The sequence continues at coordinate 226,173 of NZ_JAAWVW010000006.1, forward strand.
CTGCGCCCGACAGGCGGCGCGCCAGAATGCCGTCCAGCGTCGCTTCATCGGCTTCGGCAAACAGGACGACGTCCAGCGCGTGATCCGACACTTTGCAACCATGCGCTTCAAAATGATCCAGACGTTTAGCCAGTGCGGCCTGCAAATCGCTGAAACGGCGAATATCGGTATCAGAAACCTCACCGAGTTTCGCCATGTAGTCATTAAACGTGGCCTGTTCAATATTGAAGGCTTTGTCCGGGCGCCAGCTCGGCAGAACCTTGATGGAAAACGTCTGATCCGCAGCGATAGCGCTGTGGTGTTGCAGATCGTCGACCGGATCATCCGTAGTACCGACCATTTTTACGTTCATCTGCTGCATGATGCCGCGAGCGGTAAACTCGTCACGCGCCAGCAACGCATTGCCGCGATCCCAAATCTCTTTGGCGGTGGACGGCGACAGCAACGTCCCGGTGATGCCAAACGGACGGCGCAATTCAAGGTGGGTCCAGTGATAAAGCGGATTACCGATGGTATGAGGAACCGTCGCGGCCCAGGCTTCGAATTTCTCCCAGTCACTGGCATCTCCGGTGCATAAACGCTCAGGGACGCCATTGGTGCGCATGGCACGCCACTTATAATGATCACCTTTCAGCCAGATATCATACAGGTTCGCGAAACGATAATTTTCAGCGATCTGCGCAGGCGGCAAATGGCAGTGGTAATCGAAAATCGGCTGGTCTGCTGCAAACTCATGATAAAGACGACGAGCAAATTCCGTATCCAACAAGAAATCTTCACTTAAAAACTGGGGCATGTTTGCATCCTCACACTACACATTTGCCAACCCAACTTGGCGTCGTTGAAAAGATATCACACCAATTATCTTAGATAACCAATATCATTAGTGAGGTCATGATCGCAAAAATGACCTAAAACGCTTCCCTTGTCACCATTTTTACGCATACACCCCCCTAAAACCCCACTCAATAGGCCGGCTTCATTTTATTCCATAACAAAATAATGGTTTTGTGATATCACTCAACTTTTAAATTGGTATGACAAATTATTGTAGCGCGGCATAACGATGCCGTTCAATCTCAAACATGTAAGACCAAATGACGAGATTTGGACACCAATGAAAAACAGAGCAAGGCGCAGCGGATTGCTGACGAACTGAGCCAGCGGGATAGCACGGCGGCACATCATCCGGGCCGCCGCATAACGATGTACCCGATACGACAGTAAAAATGTTTGAACAGGGAAAATCGCGTCCCACCACGTTCGATATGGTCTACACATTATCGCAACTGGCATAACCAGTTAGCGGTGAATTAACTCGGAGAGAATTTCCAAATGCGTAAAATTAGAGGCTTGCGCTGGTACATGATCGGATTGGTGACTATCGGCACCATTCTGGGCTACCTGACACGTAACGCGATTGCAGCAGCAGCGCCAACGTTGCAGGAACAGTTGCACATCACAACTCAGCAATACTCCTACATCATCGCCGCCTACTCTGCCTGCTATACCATCATGCAGCCGGTGGCAGGCTACATTCTTGACCTGCTGGGCACCAAGGTCGGTTATGCCATGTTCGCCACTCTGTGGGCGCTGTTCTGCGCCGGTACCGCGTTAGCGAATAGTTGGGGTGGGCTGGCGATAGCACGCGGCGCCGTAGGTATGGCTGAAGCCGCCATGATCCCCGCAGGATTGAAAGCCAGCAGCGAATGGTTCCCGGCCAAAGAGCGTTCCGTCGCAGTCGGTTACTTCAACGTCGGCTCCTCAATAGGTGGCATGCTGGCGCCGCCGCTGGTGGTCTGGGCCATCATGGCGCACAGTTGGCAGATGGCGTTCATCATCACCGGCGTGCTTAGCATGTTGTGGGCGCTGAGTTGGCTTTACTTCTACAAACACCCGAAAGACCAGAAAAAACTCAGCAATGAAGAACGTGATTACATCCTGAACGGCCAGGAAGCCCAGCATCAATCCGGCAACGGCAAAAAAATGTCCGCCTGGCAGATCCTGCGTAACCGTCAGTTTTGGGGCATTGCGTTGCCGCGCTTCCTGGCTGAACCGGCATGGGGGACGTTCAATGCCTGGATCCCGCTGTTCATGTTCAAAGCTTACGGCTTTAACCTGAAAGAAATCGCCATGTTTGCCTGGATGCCGATGCTGTTCGCCGACCTGGGTTGCGTGCTGGGAGGTTATCTGCCGATGCTGTTCCAGAAATACTTCAAGGTTAACCTGATCGTCTCGCGCAAAATGGTGGTCACTATGGGCGCCTTGCTGATGATCGGCCCTGGCACTATCGGCCTGTTCACCAGCCCGTATGTCGCCATCGCGTTGTTGTGCGTCGGCGGTTTCGCCCACCAGTCTCTGTCCGGTGCGCTGATCACACTATCTTCCGACGTGTTCGGTCGTAATGAGGTTGCTACCGCCAACGGCCTGACCGGAATGGCTGCCTGGACCGCCAGTACGCTGTTTGCGCTGGTCGTCGGCGCGCTGGCCGATACCATTGGCTTCAGTCCGCTGTTCGCCGTGCTGGCTGTGTTCGATCTTCTGGCCGCCATTGTCATCTGGACGGTACTGAAAAACCGCCCAGCCACTGAGCTCAATGCCCAGCAAACGAATGATATGAAAATCGCGCAACAACACTGATAGATTTCCGATTTTCCCCCATCATCCGGTATCATGCGATGCCGGATGACTCCTCTCTCCCGCGCATCATTACAATCGTTAACTATCACACAGCTATTGGCTGTAATGCGTGATAAAGTGGTATAACAAATTCATCCCGAACCAGGCTATCCGCCTGAAATTGATGTTCACCTTTAACGAGATAGGCTTACCTCAGGAAACGCTTTCTATCTTAAGAGCAGGCAATATGGCACTGACAGAATCCCGACGGCTGTACCAGCAACTGGCAGCTGAACTCAAACAACGCATAGAGGACGGAATGTATCCGGTCGGCGAAAAACTGCCTGCCGAACGTAACATTTCAGAAGAAATGAATGTAAGCCGTACCGTGGTGCGTGAAGCCATCATCATGCTGGAGGTGGAAGGCTATGTAGAGGTACGCAAAGGCTCGGGCATTCATGTACTTTCCAACCAGCAACGCCATCTGGTTTCGCCCAACGGCGATGCGGATTTTGTCACAACCGGCCCCTTCGAACTGCTACAGGCTCGCCAGCTTATCGAAAGTAACATTGCCGAGTTTGCCGCCACTCAGGTGACTCGTCAGGATATTATCCAACTGATGGAAATTCAGGAAAATGCCCGCCAAGAAGATCGCTTCCGCGATTCTCAATGGGATCTGAAGTTCCATGTTCAGGTTGCACTGGCCACCCAGAACTCGGCACTGGCGACTATCGTTGAAAAAATGTGGAGTCAGCGCGTTCATAACCCTTATTGGCGCAAACTGCACGAACATATTGACGACAAGTCGATCGAAAGCTGGTGCGAAGATCATGATCAGATCCTCAAGGCGTTGATTCGCAAGGATCCCTATGCCGCTAAGCTGGCGATGTGGCAACACCTTGAAAACACCAAACAGATGCTGTTCCGCGCCACCACGGATGATTTCGAATTCAATGTCGACCGTTACATGTTCGCTGAAAACCCCGTCGTCCATCTGGAATACATCACCAACGGCAAATCCTAAGCCGGCACGCACGCCTCGCCTTCAATGGAGGTAAAAACGTTATCCAACGTCGAGTTCTGTCAGTATGTGTAAAATATGACGGAACTCACAACCTTCCCCCAATAAACAGTCAGTTACAGACCAAAGATATGTGATATTTTCCTATCTCGCGTCCAGACGTTTTGTTACAGTTAGTGCACTTTTTTTACGCCTGAGAGCCCACAGTTAGGGTCAACCAGCCAAAATGAACATCCGGTTGATGTTCAGGCTCGTTCAGTTAAGGATATTCATCAGAATAAAAGCGTAAAACTGCATATTCCATCGGCAGGACACGGATAAACAGCTCATCAGACGTGCAAGCGCGTGACGGAGTACGCCATCCGATGAACAGTCAGCGCCGTGTTGTGTCGCTTCCCGGCATACACAACAGTTTTCGGCCTGCAGTACGCCGTGTCCGACATCGGTCCCGGTTCAGTTTCAGTAAGCATCACCGGCAGGGGGTTGGTTCTTAGCCGTACAGCCCTAACACCGCAGTACAGGAACACCAGATGGATATTGTTAAAGAACTGTTGAATGCACTCTGGCATCAGAATTTTGACGTCCTGGCTAATCCCAAACTGGTCTGGACAATTTACATTATGCTGTTTTTGATCTTGTTTATGGAAAATGGCCTGCTGCCCGCGGCGTTTCTGCCGGGCGATAGCCTGCTGATTCTGGTGGGCGTCCTGGTCGCCAAAGGCACCATGAATTACCCTTTCACTATTGTACTGTTAACCAGTGCGGCCAGTCTGGGATGCTGGATGAGCTACCTGCAAGGTAAATGGCTGGGAAATACGCGCGTTGTTCAAGGATGGTTGTCACATCTTCCTGCACACTATCATCAACGGGCACACCGGTTGTTCCATCGTCACGGACTGTCTGCCTTGTTGATGGGCCGGTTTCTGGCATTTGTGCGCACATTGTTACCCACGATTGCCGGGTTGTCTGGATTGAATAACGCTCGTTTTCAGCTCTTCAACTGGATGAGCGGTTTTTTGTGGGTCACTATTCTGGTTTCTCTCGGTTTTGCGCTGGGGAAAAGCCCGGTATTTCGCAAGTATGAAGACCAGTTAATGTCCTGTTTGATGCTGTTACCGCTCGTATTGCTGTTAGTGGGGTTAGCGGGTTCTCTGCTTGTTCTATGGCGGAAAAAACGCATGGTGCCTCGCGAAAAAGGAAATTAACGATGATCAACCGTCGGATGAAAACTGGATTTGTTTTCCATCTATTGCTGCTTCTGCTGCCATTGGTCGTGCTGGTGACATCATCTCGCCGTACAGCGGATGACGTCACGTTGCATATCATTCCACAGCATCAAGGCGCAGCCTTGCCGGACGGTTTTTACATCTATCAGCGCCTGAACGAACACGGCATCGGCATTAAAAGTATTACACCGGAAGACGACAGTATTATTGTACGGCTCTCTTCTCCCGAGCAAAGCCGTGCCGCCAGTGAGGTGCTAAAATCAGCGCTTCCCCAGGCCAGCGTGATAGCCCGGCAGCCCGACGCCATCCCGATCTGGCGCCAAAAATTAAGCCAGCAACCATTCAAACTAGGGTGAGTTTTTCAGCACATCAGCACATCAGCACATCAGCACATCAGCACATCAGCACATCAGCACATCATTTCCTTGCTTAGGCAAAAACTGCTATCAGTTAAATAAATTCATTATTTATTACAATGCGTTATCAGAATAATCCACACGCGCACTCCTTCCAGAGAGGAAAATTTACACTATAGTTGATGGTGATACTCACCAAACTAAGGAGCGTTCACATGGCACAAGAATCCGATTCAGAACAACTGCGTGCGGAACTCCGCTCGCTGGCCGACACTCTCGAAGAAGTGTTGCGATCTTCCAGTGAAAAATCCAAGGCTGAGATGGAAAAACTGCGTGACAAAGCCGAGGCAGTACTCAAAGAGTCACGGGAAAAACTGGATAACACTGGTGAACAAATTATCAACCAGACACGCGAAGCCGCCCAATCCACAGAGACCTATATTCGCACCAACCCCTGGACCAGCGTCGGGTTCAGCGCTGCAGTGGGCATCGTGCTTGGTCTGCTGCTGAGCCGCCGGTAATCCACGATGACGGAACCGCAACGCCAAGGGCCAGCCAGCGCAGCTATCGGATCGTTACAAAGGATCCTCTCTTTACTGGTCGGGATAGTAGAAACCAGAGTCAGGCTGGCTGTTGTTGAACTGGAACAGGAAAAAATTCTACTGGTTCAGTTGTTGTTGATGGTCGGTTTGACGCTATTGCTGGCGACCCTGGGTTTGATCAGTCTGGTCGCTCTGATTATCTGGAGCCTGGATCCAGCGTGGCGTCTGGTTGCGCTAGGGGGGATCACCGCCGCGTTCCTGATGTTGGCGTTAATCATCGGCGGCTGGACAATAGTGCGCGTGCGCCGCTCCACCCTGTTGCAGGCAACACGTAATGAACTGGCCGCAGACCGTTCCCTACTGGAGAACAAACCGGAATGAACCGACAACGGCAGCTTGCCACAGAGAAATCCTTACTGCTGCAAGCTATTCAGCAACAACGTCTGGAGCTGACGAAAGAAAAAAAACGCTATCTAACTATTACCGCGCCTTACGACTACTGCTGGCAGCGCTGGGAAAGAGTTTGCCGTTATTTACCGCTGGCGCTGCCGCTCTTGGTGCTGCTGGGGTTGCGCTCACCGCACCGGACATTACGCTGGTTACGGCGAGCCGGTAATCTATGGAGCACGATAAAACTGGTACAGCACTTGTTGCCCAGACCTTAAACACTCGCCTGCCGCCACAGACATCAATTTTTCTGACATAAAACAACAATTTTACTTGCTGGAACCCACTCTCCTTTCTCCATAACATGTGTGCAACCAAGATTAGTTACGCTGAATTAACGTAATTTTATTGCCATTTCCATTTAAGAGATGATTGGAGAAAATTAATGAAAAATTTTGAGAATGCCCTGTTACTGCTCGCTCGAATCCTGATGCCTATTCTGTTTATTGCCGCCGGGTACGGGAAACTCGGAGCATCTTATGCCGCGACACAACAATATATGCAGGCTATGGGCGTTCCCGGCGCGCTGCTACCGTTAACCATTCTGCTGGAACTGGGCGGCGGGCTGGCTGTACTGTTCGGCTTGCTGACCCGCACGGCTGCAATTGCTACCGCTGTATTCACTTTGCTGACCGCATTCATTTTCCATAGTGACTTTTCCCAAGGCGTCAACCAGCTGATGTTCATGAAAAATCTCACCATTGCCGGCGGCTACGTACTGCTGTTTGTCAGTGGCCCTGGCGCATTGAGCATCGACCGCTTACTCAACAAAAAGTGGTAATACGCCGCCAAGCTGTAATGCACCGATGCGGGTTCACCATGGTGATAACACGGTTATCACCACCGTCGTTTCCTAAAGGAGCTGAATATGGGATTACTGGTTGATGGCGTATGGCATGACGCGTGGTATGAAACGCAGTCCACCGGTGGGCATTTCAAACGCCCTCAGACGCTTTTTCGCAACTGGATCACTCCCGATGGAGCCCCCGGCCCTAGCGGACAAGGCGGTTTCAAGACGGAATCGGGACGCTACCATTTGTATGTTTCGCTGGCGTGCCCATGGGCACACCGCACGCTACTATTACGCTTGTTCAAAAAGCTGGAATCGCATATTGACATATCCGTTGTACACCCGCTGATGCTGGAGCACGGTTGGACGTTCGATATCAATTTCCCTCACACTACCGGCGACACGCTTTATCAGCACGAATTTCTCTATCAGCTCTACCTGCACGCCAAAGCAGACTACAGCGGCCGGGTAACGGTTCCAGTATTGTGGGATAAACAGCAACACACCATTGTCAGCAACGAGTCTGCCGATATTATCCGCATGTTCAACACCGCATTTGACCAGTGCGGCGCGGCACACGGTGATTTCTACCCACAGGCGTTACGCACGCAGATTGACGAGTTGAACGAATGGATTTATCACCAGGTCAACAATGGGGTGTATAAAGCGGGATTTGCAACGACACAAGCAGCTTATGATGATGCCGTTCATCACCTATTCACAGCGCTTGAACGACTGGAGATCATACTGAGTCGACAGCGTTATCTGACGGGGGAACGTTTAACAGAGGCAGATATTCGTTTATGGACCACCTTGATCCGTTTTGATCCGGTGTATCACACGCATTTCAAATGCGATCGTTATCGATTAAGTGATTACCCCAATCTTCATGGTTTTCTGCGGGAGATCTACCAAATGCCCGGTGTGGCGGATACCGTCTCAATCGAGCATATTCGTTATCACTACTACCGCAGCCATGGCACGATCAATCCATACGGCATTATCTCCACCGGCCCGGTAGCGACGCTGGATACGCCGCACGGCCGAGACGGATTCTAAGCCATTCCTGCACCGAGATGTTCACCAACCTCTGTCAGTATCATTACGAGATGCCAGTCGCCGTCCGACAGACGGCACAAGACATAACCGTTGCACCAGACACTACGAGCGTCAGGATGCATTGAAAATTCTGGGGATTTCACGTAAGAACCACGACTTGGCCTCACCCATACTATCCCGCCGCCACGCCATGATAATGTTGCTTTCAAACGTGCTTTCCGGGCTGACCACCCGCAGACGACCCGCAGCAATATCATCCACCACACGATCATAAGGCATCGTCGCAACGCCTTGCCCGGCCAACAACGCGCGGCGTTTGTCATCCATCGAGCTCACCGTCAGACGTGGTTGTTTATCCAACAGTTGAACCGTCAAAACCGGGCGTTCACGAGCAGTATCCGCAATTGCAATACCTCGGTATTTAACACGAGTAGTTTCCGATAATGGCTCAGGTTCATCATGAATCGGGTGATCTGGGCTAGCCACATAGACGTTCTTCATTGAGTAGAGTTTGCGGGTATTGATTTCCGAAGAAGAGCGAAAATGCATATCTGGGGCAATAACAATATCCGCCCGCCCTTGCTCCAGGCGCTCCCAAGCTCCCGCCAACACCTCAGTCAACAGCGACACCTGAGTATTGGCTTTCAGCGACAGTTTATCCAATAGAGGAAACAGACGTTCAGTCGGCACCAGCGCTTCCACCACGATAGTCAAATGGGTTTCCCATCCTCGCGCCAGCGCTTCAGCATCCGTCGTCAGTTTATCTGCCGCTTCAAGCAATATGCGCCCACGTTCCAGCAACATGCGACCAACATTGGTGAACTTGGTTCGATGGCCTGAGCGATCGAACAACACGACATCCAGTTCTTCCTCCAACTTCTGCATGGTGTAACTCAGCGCGGAGGGAACCCGGCCCAATTCATCCGCCGCTGCGGCAAAACTGCCTCGACGATCAATAGCGTCCATAACCCGTAAAGCTTCTAATGTTAATGCTCGTTCTTTTGCCATTTCTCCACTCATTCAGGATTTTTGAATGTACCCACCAGATTAACTGGCTAACAATCCATCGTCCAGCCAATTACCATCTCAGCATTAACAATTCCAAGGGTCTGAAATACCATGATCATTAGCAGAGTTGCTGAACAGTGCGGCCAGGCTGACTATGGCTGGTTACAGGCTCGTTATACCTTTTCCTTCGGCCACTATTTTGATCCTGATTATCTCGGGTTTGCGTCATTGCGCGTGCTGAACCAGGAAGTGTTGTCACCCAAGACCGCCTTTCAGCCGCGTACCTATCCACGTGTTGATATCCTGAATATTCTGTTGCAAGGGCGGGCCGAATACCGTGATAGCAACGGCGCCCACATCCGCGCCGATGCAGGCGACGTATTATTGTTGGCAACACAGCCGGGCATTAGCTATAGCGAACACAATATCGACGACACGACCCCGCTGACTCGTCTTCAGTTATGGCTGGATGCGTGTCCGACGCGCGAGAATTGCCCCCTACAGCGGCTGACGCTGCAAGCGTCTGGCAACCAGTTAATCGCCTCACCGGAAGATACCCCAAACGCCCTTCACCTTCGCCAGCAGGTCTGGATTCACCATGTGGACATGAAAACCGGCGAGCAGCAGACTCTGCCATTGAAAGGTAATAGCGGTTATCTGCAATCTATCTATGGCAGCATCCGCGTTTGTGGTTGCGCCGATGAGAGCCGGGATTTGCACTGCGGAGATGGCGCATTCATCAAACAGGAAAAGAGTCTCACTTTACAGGCCGACTCCGATACGCGGGCTTTACTGATCGACCTGGTCGTCTGACCTACCCAACACAACCTAAGGCAAATAGACGCTAAAGCGGCGCATTTCAGTGTTTTAACCCTGTCATGTTAAGATGACCGCATGATCCCAAACAGGCTTCAGGGTTATTGCCATGGATTCAGTCAATCCGGACAAACTTGTCATTCAGGCTGAACAGCTTTGTCAGCAGCGCAATGTGCGTCTTACACCCCAGCGTCAGGAAGTGCTGCGTTTAATCGCACAGCAAACCGGCGCCATCAGTGCATATGACTTACTCGATCTATTGCGTGCATCAGAGCCGCAAGCCAAGCCGCCCACAGTTTATCGCGCACTGGATTTCCTTCTTGAGCAAGGATTTATTCATCGTGTCGAGTCCAACAACAGCTATGTGCTGTGCCACCACTTTGAAGAACACAGCCATACGTCCGCGTTGTTCATCTGTGACCGGTGCGGACAAGTGACTGAACGCCAAACTGAAGGCGTGGAAGAAACGCTGCAGCAATTAGCGCAACAGTCAGGGTTCGTTATGCGGCACAGCGTTGTGGAAGCGCATGGTTTCTGCCGAGAATGCCAACAGGTGGAGTCCTGCGAACAGCGGGATAGTTGCAATCATGATCACAGCCTGATCGTGAAGAAGCGTTGAACATCGGCTACCTACGAGGTTCAACTTCGACCGTCACACATCAAAAGGGATTTTACAGGTCACGGCAGGCACTCATCGGTAAAAAAAGCGCCAGCCAGACTGTATAAGTAGTAGCAGGAATCAGAATCAAACTGGCGGGAAAAATCAGCTCCAGTCGCCGTTACGAATTACGCCGACAGCCAAACCTTCAATCGAGAAATTCTGTTCGCGCAAATCGACGACAATGGGCTCAAAAGCCTTGTTCTCTGCCAGCAGCTGCACAATATTCCCCTGTTTTTTCAGTCTCTTGACTGTCACTTCATCTTCAATACGTGCAACGACAACCTGACCATTACGCACATCTTGGGTTTTGTGAACAGCTAATAAATCGCCGTCAAGAATACCAATATCTTTCATCGACATACCGCTGACGCGCAGCAAAAAATCCGCGTTAGGCTTGAACATGGCGGGATCAACCTGGTAATGACATTCGATATGCTGCTGTGCCAGTAAAGGCTCGCCAGCCGCCACACGACCAATCAACGGTAGCCCTTGATCTTCTTCCTCCATCAGCAACCGGATTCCACGAGATGCGCCGGTAACGATCTCTATGACACCTTTGCGCGCCAACGCCTTAAGATGCTCTTCCGCTGCATTTGGCGAGCGGAAGCCGAGTTGATTTGCAATTTCAGCACGGGTCGGTGGCATCCCGGTCTGAGAGATATGATCGCGAATAAGATCATAGACCTGCTGTTGTCTGGTGGTTAATGCTTTCATCCCGCCCCCTGGTTGTTTATACAGTTTCGCTGTGAGTATATACAGGGATACCAGCAATGGGAACCCGGAAGAACGCTATTGCACGGAATTTTCTGCGAATATTCGAAGCCTCACGCAAAATGGCTCCACAGCAAGCTTCCCCACACACATGCAGCCAGTAAACAGGCAACAAACACCGCCGCCGAGCCAATATCCTTCGCCCTGCCGGACAATTCGTGGTAGTCCATCCCGACACGATCCACAACCGCTTCTATCGCGCTGTTAACAAGCTCAAACAGCACAATCAACACCACTGAACCGATGAGCAACAACCGCTCAATCGTTGAAACCGGTAGCCAACACGCAATAATAATCGCTGCGAGAGTCAGTAACGATTCTTGACGAAATGCCGCTTCGTGCAGCCATGCCTGTTTCAATCCTTGCAACGAGTACCCTGTTGCTTTGACGAGCCGGGTGAACCCCGTTGTTTTATTCATACTTGTTCCGCCTGTAATTTGTGATTGAACGCAATTTTAACGTGCCCGCACGAACGTATCACCACAGATATCCTGTCGGGTTTCTGGTATCCTTTCGGCGCGTTGCTAACAGGAGGCTTCTGGTTGTTATGTCAGGTTGGCGTAGAATTTACTATAAATTACTGAATATTCCCCTTAAATTCCTGGTGAAGAGTAAAGTTATTCCCCAGGATCCCGTTGCTGAACAACAGTTGGATCCGTCCCGGCCGATTTTCTATGTGCTGCCCTACAACTCCAAAGCGGATTTACTGACTCTGCGCACCAAGTGCCGCGAGCTCGGTTTGCCAGATCCGCTGCAGCCACTCCATATTGATGGCAAGACGTTGCCAAGTTACGTCTTTGTCAATGACGGCCCGCGCGTGTTCCATTACTACGTCCCGAAAGAGAAATCGATCAAGCTTTTTCATGACTACCTGGATCTGCACCGTAATGATCCGGATTTGGATATCCAGATGATTCCCGTTTCCGTCATGTTCGGACGCTCACCAGGTCGCGAAGGCCAGCAGAGTCAGGAAACCCCACATTTACGATTGCTGAACGGCATCGAGAAATTTTTTGCCGTTCTATGGCTGGGACGGGACAGTTTCGTGCGTTTCTCAACGCCGGTCTCCCTGCGTTATATGGCTACAGAACATGGTACTGACAAGACCATCGCCCACAAGCTGGCTCGCGTAGCGCGGATGCATTTTTCCCGACTACGACTGGCAGCAGTCGGCCCCAGACTGCCCGCAAGGCAGGATCTGTTCAACAAACTGTTGTCGTCCAAAGCAATAGCTAAAGCCATCGATGATGAAGCGCGGGTAAAAAAGATTTCCCACGAGAAAGCGCAACAGAACGCCATTAGCCTGCTGGAAGAGATCGCTGCCGATTTTTCTTACGAAGCGATTCGCCTTTCCGATCGCGTCCTGAGCTGGACCTGGAACCGGTTATATCAAGGGATTAACGTCCATAACGCCGAACGGGTCCGCCAGTTGGCTCAGGACGGGCACGAACTGGTGTATGTTCCTTGCCATCGCAGCCATATGGATTACCTGCTGCTTTCCTATGTGCTTTATCACCAGGGGCTGGTGCCTCCGCACATCGCGGCGGGCATTAACCTGAACTTCTGGCCGGCCGGGCCGATTTTCCGCCGTCTCGGCGCTTTCTTCATCCGACGAACCTTCAAAGGCAATAAGCTCTATTCCACATTGTTCCGCGAATACCTGGGCGAACTGTTCACCCGCGGTTATTCCGTAGAGTATTTTGTCGAGGGTGGCCGTTCACGCACAGGGCGTTTGCTGGAACCTAAAACCGGAACGTTGGCGATGACTATTCAAGCCATGCTGCGTGGCGGAACCCGTCCTATAACACTGGTTCCTATCTACATTGGTTACGAACATGTGATGGAAGTGGGAACCTATGCCAAGGAATTGCGCGGCGCCGCCAAAGAAAAAGAAGGGTTCATACAGATGGTGCGCGGCCTGAGTAAGCTGCGTAATCTGGGGCAAGGGTACGTAAACATCGGCGAACCGCTATCGCTGACCAGCTACCTCAACACCCACGTACCGCAATGGCGCGATGACATCGACCCGATAGAGCCGCAGCGTCCAGTCTGGCTAACGCCGACTGTCCAGAGCATCGCCGCCAGTATCATGGTGCGAATCAACAATGCGGCAGCGGCCAATGCCATGAATTTGTGCTCAACCGCCTTGCTGGCCTCTCGTCAGCGCTCCCTCACACGCGAGCAGATGGAAGAACAACTGGAATGCTATCTGCAATTACTGCGCAACGTGCCCTATACCGGCGACATTACCGTGCCGACGAAAAGTGCGTCCGAACTGCTGGATCATGCGCTAGGCATGAACAAGTTCGAAGTGGAAAAGGATAGCATCGGCGACATCATTATCCTGCCACGCGAGCAGGCCGTACTGATGACCTATTACCGCAACAATATTCATCACTTGCTGGTGCTGCCATCGTTGATCGCCAGCATAGTGATGCATCATCGTAAAATCACTGCGTCCGAGTTATTGCGGCAGGTCTCTTTACTCTATCCATTGCTGCAGGCCGAATTGTTCCTGCACTACGATAAAACACAGCTTGATAGCGTACTCAATGCACTGACGCAGGAATTGTGCCGACAGCAGTTGATCGTCGAGAGGGGAGATGCCGTCGAGCTGACCCCGGCCAAAATCCGCACGCTGCAATTACTTGCAGCCGGCATCCGTGAAACGTTGCAGCGTTATGCCATTACGTTATCACTGTTGAATGCCAACCCGACGCTTAGCCGGGGTACGCTGGAAAAAGAAAGCCGCAACATGGCCCAGCGTCTCTCCGTACTGCATGGTATCAATGCGCCGGAATTCTTCGATAAGGCCGTATTCTCAACACTGGTCGATACACTGAGAATGGAGGGCTGCATCAGCGACAGCGGAGATAGCGTTCACGACAATGTGCAGGAAATTTACGCCATACTCGGCGATTTACTGACGCCGGAAGTGAAATTGACCATAGAAAGCGCCTGTGTAACGGAAGCCAATGCAACAGCCGACGAGACGAAGGAATCAACCAGAAAGGAAGATGAAGAGGAATAACCGCGTGCCTGGAGCACGGCGGCCCGGCCAACACACCTGAAGAGATGATCCACCCTGCCAGCACACGCCGGCAGGGTGTTTTTTTATAACCCAAACAAAATGCCGAAGAACAACACCATTCCGACATAGTTGTTATTTCTGAATGCACGGAAACAGTTATCCCGCTCACGCCCGGCGATCATCTTCTGCTGATAGGCAAACAACCCGGCGGCAATCAGCACCGACCAGTAAAAAATCTGGCTCAACACCATCATCCTTCCCAGCGCTAGCATCGCCGCTAACGTCATCAGCTGTAAAACGCCGATGATCAACGTGTCGTGGCTACCGAACAGGATGGCCGTGGATTTCACGCCGATTTTCAGATCGTCATCGCGATCCACCATCGCATATTCCGTATCGTAGGCGACCGTCCAGCAGATATAGGCAAAAAACATCAACCAGCAAGTCACCGGGAGCGATTCGCTGACAGCAGCATAAGCCATCGGTATCGACCATCCAAATGCAGCGCCCAACACCAGTTGGGGCAAATGGCTGACCCGTTTCATGAACGGATAGACCCAAGCCAACGCCAGGCCGATCACCGAGAGCCAAATGGTCATCGGATTCAGGGTCAGCACCAACCCGAATGCCAGCAACACCAGCACGACAAACAGCACCTTGGCGGATTGTTCGCTCACAGCACCACTCGGTAGAGGCCGGGATGCCGTGCGTTTGACGTGACCATCGAAATGGCGGTCAGCGTAATCATTAATCACGCAGCCCGCGGCACGCATCAAAAAAACGCCCGCCACAAATACCCACAGCGTCCAAAGCGTCGGTGTTCCACGCCCGGCCAGCCATAGCGCCCATAGTGTCGGCCACAACAGCAGCATCGAACCAATCGGCTTGTCTATTCTCATCAACCGGCAATACGCACCCCAACGTTCTGCCGCAAGCAGTTTTTCCAACGCCTGATTCTCCTTTCTGCTGTTAGTCCTGATGCCTGTCAGGGAAATAAATCGGAGCATCCGGTAAAAAGAGCTCGGTGATTAACAACGGATTGCCCGCAAGAAACAAACGCGAACGCCGCGTCCAAAGTTGCCCGCTCCGCCCCGTATGGATAAAGTCGCGAACCGGCGGCCCTTGCAGGAAGAGATAGCGCCCTAGCGGCGTATTGCCTATCTGGGTCAAATCGATTTCCGCTTCTTTGAGTGTCTGCTCCGGCATGACGGTTCGCCCAAACAGCCAGGGTTGATCATCGCCAAACAGCGTCACTTCACGTAACCAATAGCGCTCGCTCAACGGCAAAAGAGAAGGCTCTTCCGGTATCCTCAGCGAAGCAACGAAGCGTTCGGTATCGACCTGAACGCGCAAACGTCGGCAATAACGCTCCAGGAGACGTGTCATTGAATCTTTGCTGGTCAACCATTCTGCGACTGTCGCAGGTAAAACTTCAGGCGCACACCACTCAACCGAGTGCAGGTGAGCCAACGCCTCATCGGACATGCATCCCACCCGGCATTGTTTAGTAAATAAAATAACCGCGTTTATTGTAGCGCAGAATAGTTCGCCGATAACACGTTCCGAACGTGTCGTTAACGGTTTGTACAGTTTTCATGCAACATTCCGACAGGATAAACCGAGGCTACAACGCAATAAGTTGAATCCGTCAGGAAAGTATCTCGATGTTATTACGTGCAATGCGAAGCACCAACAAAAAACACTACCCGGCGGTTGCCGGGTAGTGTTTTCAAAACGCGGTGTCGGCTCTGGTGACAAAGCCACCTGAACCTGACGACAGAGCATTACATCATGCCGCCCATGCCGCCCATGCCGCCCATACCGCCAGCAGCACCTAAATCCGGTGCATCACTTTTCGGCAGCTCAGTCACCATACATTCGGTGGTGATCATCAGGCCGGCGACGGAAGCCGCGTACTGCAATGCAGAGCGGGTTACTTTAGTCGGATCCAGAATCCCCATGTCGATCATGTTGCCATACTGTTCGGTTGCCGCGTTGTAACCGTAGTTGCCTTCACCCGCTTTCACGTTGTTAGCAACCACAGACGGCTCTTCACCAGCGTTGGAAACGATCTGACGCAACGGTGCTTCCATCGCGCGCTGAGCAACTTTGATACCTACGTTCTGCTCTTCGTTATCGCCTTTCAGGCCATTGATAGCAGTCGCAACGCGGATCAGCGCTACGCCGCCACCGGCAACCACGCCTTCTTCAACGGCAGCACGGGTCGCGTGCAGCGCATCTTCAACGCGGGCTTTCTTCTCTTTCATTTCGACTTCGGTCGCAGCACCGACTTTGATAACCGCAACACCGCCAGCCAGTTTAGCTACGCGCTCCTGCAGTTTTTCACGATCGTAGTCGGAAGTTGCTTCTTCGATCTGCTGGCGAATCTGGGTAACACGACCCTGAATAGTGGCTTCATCGCCCACGCCATCGATGATGGTGGTGGTGTCTTTGTTGATAACCACACGTTTAGCCTGGCCCAAATCTTCCAGCGTCGCTTTTTCCAGCTCCAGACCGATTTCTTCAGAAATCACAGTACCGGCAGTCAGGGTAGCGATGTCCTGCAGCATAGCTTTACGACGGTCGCCGAAGCCCGGCGCTTTCACCGCAGCAACTTTTACAATACCGCGCATGGTGTTAACAACCAGAGTCGCCAGCGCTTCGCCTTCTACGTCTTCAGCGATGATCAGCAGCGGCTTGCCTGCTTTAGCGACAGCTTCCAGCACCGGCAGCATTTCACGAATGTTGGAGATTTTTTTGTCAGCCAGCAGAATGAACGGGCTTTCCAGCTCAACAGAACCCGTTTCCGGCTTGTTGATGAAGTACGGAGACAGGTAGCCGCGATCGAACTGCATACCTTCAACCACGTCCAGTTCGTCTTGCAGGCCAGTGCCTTCTTCAACGGTGATAACGCCTTCTTTACCCACTTTCTCCATCGCTTCGGCAATCAGTTTGCCCACGGTTTCATCGGAGTTGGCGGAGATGGTGCCTACCTGTGCGATAGCTTTAGAGTCAGCGCAAGGAACGGACAGTTTTTTCAGTTCTTCTACAGCAGCGACAACCGCTTTATCGATACCACGTTTCAGATCCATCGGGTTCATGCCGGCGGCAACAGCTTTCAGACCTTCATTAACAATAGCCTGAGCCAGTACGGTAGCGGTGGTAGTACCGTCACCCGCAGCATCGTTCGCTTTGGAAGCCACTTCCTTCACCATCTGAGCGCCCATGTTTTCGAACTTGTCTTCCAGTTCGATTTCACGCGCAACGGACACGCCGTCTTTGGTGATGGTCGGCGAGCCGAAGGATTTATCCAGAACCACATTACGGCCTTTCGGGCCCAGCGTAACTTTCACTGCATCAGCCAGCACATTGACGCCACGCAACATTTTTACCCGAGCGTCATTACCGAATTTTACGTCTTTAGCTGCCATTGGTAGTTTCCCTTGAATTCGTTTCGTTCAGTTCAGATGATTACGTAAGATTAGGCTTCAACAATCGCCAGAATGTCGCTTTCAGACATGATCAACACTTCGTCGTTATCGATCTTCTCAGTCTTCACGCCATAGCCATCATTGAAAATAACGATATCGCCTACTTTCACGTCCAGCGGTTTCACTTCACCGTTTTCCAGGATACGGCCATGGCCAACAGCCAGGACTTCACCACGGGTGGATTTACCCGCTGCAGAACCGGTCAGAACAATGCCGCCAGCAGATTTTGACTCAACTTCTTTGCGCTTGACGATCACGCGGTCATGCAATGGACGAATTTTCATTGATAGCTCTCCTTTGAGAAAGTCCATATCGGTTTAGGTTAAATGCCGGATGAACCCTGACACCCGGCCTTGTGGTGAACTAGATGGGGACGTATCCGAGCGCTTCAAGGGAACAAATAAATTTTTTTTCTTTAAGCGTCATTTTTTACATAAACAGGGCAAAACGCCGGGAACATTTTCGACGGCGCCCCGCGTCGGCCCGCAGCAGAAGGTAAGGGATGTATGCCACAGCAAGAACCGCTGTAAATCAGCGGTTTTTTCGATCGTCCTGATGCTCGATATGATCCTGATCCGAATCAGGTTCCTTGCGTTGGAACTCACCATCGAATGTATGGCCGCCCGATGCGCCGCCAGGAGAGCTGCGCCAAACGCGCAGATGCGGCATCAGCTTCATCGTCAGGTGTTTCTGTACGGGAGGCAACAGCAGTAGCAATCCCAGAAAATCGGTGAAGAAACCGGGCAGAACCAGCAGAAACCCCGACAACACCAGGGAAACGCTTTTCACCATCTCAGCCGCCGGGCTTTCTCCCGTTTGCAGGCGCTGTTGCATCTGAATGAGGGTTTTCATGCCCTGATTACGCACCATTGATACTCCAACGCAGGACGTCAATACGACCAGCAGCAACGTCGGCGCCACTCCCAATACTTCGGACACCCGAATAAAAATGGAGATTTCGACATAGACCAGAAGGAAAATCAGCAAAAACGGTATCCAGCGCACCCAGTGCTCCTGTGGTTCAAATTCAACGCATTCATAAAAAATATGCTTCTCCGACAACTCGCCGTCTTATCCTACCCGAGCATCATTCAGGCAACTGGCCTGAAGATACGACCAGTTGTAGCGAGACGCATCCTATAATGCAGCAGATGGTAGCGATTGCCGCTATTTTCAACTGATAGAACGACAGATTTTTTACTTAGTAACAGGTCGTGACTATTATCACAAATTCCACAGAACAGGGGGGACAGACCTTCATCTGTGATCAGCACAACGGAAATCTCGCCATGTAGCAGAATATCATAACAACAGCTGGAGACATAATGGTCAAACATTCTGCCTCAGCTATCCACGGTGAGACGATACATCATATAAATTCCAAATAAGTAGAATATAAGAGAAATAACTCATGTCAGAAAATATCCGTATTGAAGAAGATTTATTGGGTACGCGCGAAGTGCCTGCTGATGCTTATTACGGCGTTCATACGCTACGTGCTATCGAAAATTTCTACATTAGTAACCAAAAAATCAGTGACATACCGGAGTTTGTGCGTGGAATGGTGATGGTCAAGAAAGCGGCAGCCATGGCTAATCGCGAATTGCAGACCATCCCGCGTAAAATTGCAGACGTCATCATTCGTGCCTGCGACGAAGTGCTGGTGAACGGCAAATGTCTGGATCAGTTCCCAGTCGACGTGTTTCAGGGCGGCGCAGGTACGTCCGTCAACATGAACACCAACGAAGTGCTGGCCAATATCGGGCTAGAGTTGATGGGGCATCAGAAAGGGGAATACCAGTACCTGAACCCCAATGACCACGTCAACAAGTGTCAGTCTACCAACGACGCTTACCCGACCGGTTTTCGCATCGCGGTTTACAGCGCCATTCTAAAATTGGTGGATTCCGTCACCCAGTTGGGCGATGGCTTTGAACACAAAGCCAAAGCATTCGAAAACATTCTGAAAATGGGCCGCACTCAACTTCAGGATGCAGTGCCGATGACGCTAGGCCAGGAGTTCCACGCTTTCAACGTGTTGTTGAAAGAAGAGAATAAAAATCTGCTGCGCACCGCCGAACTGTTGCTGGAGGTGAACCTGGGCGCAACCGCCATCGGTACTCGCCTTAACACGCCGGAAGGCTACCAGCATCTGGCGGTGCAAAAACTGGCGGATGTCAGCAAGCTGCCCTGCGTGCCGGCGGAAGACCTGATCGAGGCCACATCTGACTGCGGCGCTTATGTCATGGTACACAGCACGCTGAAACGCTTGGCGGTTAAACTCTCCAAGATCTGTAATGACTTGCGTTTGCTTTCCTCTGGCCCGCGCGCAGGGCTGAACGAAATCAATCTGCCGGAACTGCAGGCTGGCTCATCCATCATGCCGGCCAAGGTCAACCCGGTGGTGCCGGAAGTGGTGAACCAGGTCTGTTTCAAAGTCATCGGCAACGATACCTGCGTCACCATGGCGGCGGAAGCTGGCCAGTTGCAGTTGAACGTCATGGAACCGGTCATCGGTCAGGCCATGTTCGAGTCTATCTATATTCTGACCAACGCCTGCCGTAACTTACTGGAAAAATGCGTAGAAGGGATCACGGCGAACAAATCCGTCTGTGAATCCTATGTGTTCAATTCCATCGGCATTGTGACCTATCTGAACCCGTTCATCGGCCACCATAACGGCGACATCGTCGGCAAGATCTGCGCCGAAACCGGCAAAAGCGTTCGCGAAGTCGTGCTGGAACGCGGCCTGCTGACCGAAGCCGAGCTGGACGATATTTTCTCCGTACAAAACCTGATGCATCCGGCCTACAAAGCCCGACGTTATACCGAAGATAACGACGCATCGTAACTTCGCTTTCTCTTCATTGAAGGCACGCCAGCCCCGCCAGGGACTGCGTGCCTTTATTGTATCCGCGCCATTCGGCGCTCACGGCACGCAACCATAAAAACAAATCAATATTGGCAACAAAAATAAAAGGAGCATGATCATGCTTACCCTGGAACTCATTATCGTTTTACTCGCCATCTACCTCGGCGCAAGACTGGGGGGAATCGGCATCGGCTTTGCAGGTGGTCTTGGCGTTCTGGTACTGACGCTAGGCTTTCATATCAAGCCGGGATCCATTCCGTTTGATGTTATCGAAATCATCATGGCGGTCATCGCCGCTATCGCCGCTATGCAGGTGGCAGGCGGCATGGACTACCTGGTGAGCCTGGCGGAAAAACTGCTGCGGCGTCATCCGCGCTATGTCACTTTTCTGGCGCCGATGGTCACTTATGCCATGACACTGATGGCCGGTACCGGCCACACTGCGTTCTCCACCCTACCGGTCATCGCCGAGGTTGCTAAAGAGCAAGGGATCCGGCCGTCTCGTCCGTTATCTATTGCCGTCGTCGCCTCCCAGATAGCCATTACCGCCTCGCCGATCTCTGCGGCAGTGGTATTTGTCGCCTCGCTGCTGGAGCCCAAAGGCGTTAGCTACCTGACGCTGCTGGGCATTTGCATCCCGACCACCCTGGCCGCCATTTTGTTGACCGCCATCATCACCAATTTCCTGGGCAAAGAGTTGAAAGACGACGACGTGTATCAGGAGCGCCTGCGCAAGGGTGAAGTGGTTCTGCGTGGCCAAAGCGACATGCAACTGAAGCCCGGCGCGAAACTTTCGGTGCTGTTATTTCTACTCGGCATTGTTGCAGTAGTGTTCTATGCCACCGCCATCAGCGACGCAGTCGCATTGATCCGCAACCCAGTGCTGCCGCGCAACGAAGCCATCGTGGTCTTCATGCTAACAGTCGCCACGCTGATCTGCCTGAGCTGCAAAATTGAAACCGCACGCATCCTAACTGCCAGCACGTTCAAATCCGGTATGAGCGCCTGTATATGCGTCATGGGGGTCGCCTGGCTGGGCGATACTTTCGTAAAAGCACACATCGCCGACATCCAGAGCACCGCCGGCGCATTGTTGCAGAGCTACCCGTGGATGCTGGCGGTTGTGCTGTTTTTCGCCTCCACGCTGCTCTATTCACAGGCTGCAACCGCTAAAGCGCTGATGCCCGCCGCACTGATGCTGGGCGTCGCCCCTGCGACGGCCATCGCTTCATTCGCTGCGGTTTCCGCGCTTTTCGTGTTACCCACCTACCCCACGTTGCTGGCGGCGGTAGAAATGGATGACACCGGCTCAACCCGTATCGGGAAGTACGTCTTCAACCATGCGTTTCTGATCCCCGGCGTCATTGCGATCGCGCTATCGGTACTGTTCGGGTTCATCCTGAGCAGCATTCTGTTGTAACCCATAGCCGGATCGGCATCCTATGTCGATCCGGCCTTACACAACAGGGGAACGCAGAGTATAGTGAGGCAGATTATGTTCCCCGTTACCCAGCGCCGAGGTCACGATGCCCGAATCGACGAACCGCGATGCAATCGTCATTCTCTGCACCGCTCCGGATGAGACCAGCGCAAAAGCGCTGGCGACATCTGTTCTGGAAGCCCGGCTGGCAGCCTGCGTTACGCTGCTGCCCGGCGCCGTTTCCCTGTACCATTGGGAAGGAAAACTGGAACAACAAACGGAAACCCAACTGCTACTGAAAACCGAACGCCGTCATCAACCAGCGTTACTATCCCATCTAAAACAACATCACCCTTACCAGACGCCGGAACTACTGGTTCTACCGGTACTGGACGGCGATAGCGATTATCTCTCATGGCTCAACGCATCCTTACGCTGATCCTGATTGGCATCGGTCTACTGTTTACCGGTCAGGCTGTTGCACAGAATCCTTTCGAGCTCGGCTCAAGGTCATCATCGCGCTTTCTACCGGTCGATCAGGCATTTTCCTTTGATTTTCAACAACAAGGCTCGCAGCTAACGCTCCAATGGCAAATCCACGACGGCTATTATTTATACCGCCAACAGATCAAGCTGATCGGCAATAACGCCGACGTCGCCAACGTCGAACTGCCGCCAGGAACGCCGCACCACGATGAATTCTTCGGCGAAGTCAGTATTTTTCGCCAGACGTTGTCGCTGCCGGTCACGCTGCTAAGCGCGGAGAGCAATGCCACCCTGAACGTCACTTATCAGGGCTGCGCCGACAACGGTTTCTGCTACCCGCCGGAAACCAGAAAAGTCCCCCTCAGCGCCGTCAGCCAAACGCCTGCAGCCATCATGGCGATGCCCGTCGACACACCGTCAATTCCGCTGCCATTCTCACCCTTGTGGGCATTGCTGATAGGCGTCGGCGTCGCATTCACGCCATGCGTATTGCCAATGTACCCGCTGATTTCCGGTCTGATTCTCGGGCAACGGCAACGCCTCTCATCCCGCCGTACGCTGCTGCTCTCGATGCTGTACATTCAGGGTATGGCGCTCACTTACACCCTGCTCGGTGTGTTGATAGCTTACGCCGGGCTGCGTTTTCAGGCCGCCTTGCAGCACCCCTATGTGCTCACCGGCATCTCGGTGCTGTTCATTGCGCTGGCACTGTCTATGTTCGGGCTTTACAACCTGCAACTGCCCTCATCCCTGCAAACCCGGCTGACGCTATGGAGTAACCGTCAACAGGGCGGTTCCACCATCGGCGTATTCATGATGGGCGCGCTCGCCGGGCTCATCTGTTCGCCCTGCACAACCGCGCCGTTAAGCGCATTGCTGCTGTATATCGCGCAAAGTGGCGACCTGCCCGCCGGCGCCGGCACGCTCTATCTGTACGCGCTGGGTATGGGGCTGCCGCTACTGGGCATAACCTTGTTCGGCAACCGTCTGCTGCCGAAGCGCGGTGCCTGGATGAATCACGTCAAAGAAGGGTTTGGTTTCGTCATTCTGGCGCTGCCGATATTTCTGCTGGGCCGGGTCGTGGGGGATATCTGGGAAATGCGGATGTGGGCGCTGTTGGGCGTGGCTTTCTTCAGCTGGGGATTTGTATTGAGCCTGGCTCACCGTTCCGGGTGGATGCGAATAATACAGGTCATCATGCTGGCCGGCGCGCTGCTGACGGTTCGCCCATTGCAGGACTGGTTATTCATGCCAGTTCAGGCCGCACAGGATCGCCCTCGACCGCTCGCCTTCTCGCCCGTCGGCAATCTGAACGAGCTCAACCATTCGCTATCGGGTGCGGGTCGCATCACTATGCTCGATATGTACGCAGACTGGTGCGTCGCTTGCAAAGAGTTTGAAAAATACACCTTCAGCGACGCGCAGGTTCAGCAACGATTATCACAATTGCAGTTGCTGCAGGCGGACGTTACCGCCAACAGCGACGCCCATCAGGCACTGCTGCGACATTTTCAGGTGCTAGGGCTGCCCACCATCCTGTTTTTCGACGCCAACGGCCGGGAGATTCCGGGTTCGCGAGTGACTGGCCTGTTGAATGCAACCGACTTCGTCGGGCATTTGCAGAAACTGCCCCGCTAAACCACACTAGGCTGTGTTCGACACACGTCTTGAATGAAGGCCCGTTCGCCACCGTTCGGGCCGCAGATCGATAAGGAGCCCTCCATGCAACGGGAAACGGTTCTGGAGCAGGCGCTGTCCCTGCTCGAACAACAGGGGTTCGGTGCCGCCACACTGGAAACACTGGCGAACCGCCTACAAATCGCGCCGGATGTTCTGTGCGATTACTGGCCGAGCCGGGAAGCACTGCTCTACGATAGCTTGCGCCATCATGCCCAGCAGGTAGATGCCTGGCGACGGCATGTCCAGCTTGACGACCATCTGACTATCGAACAAAAACTACTGACCCGCTATCAGGTTCTGCGGGAAGCCGTACAGCATCAACGTTATCCGGGTTGCCTGTTCATCGCGGCCTGTTATTTTTTTCCTGATCCCGAACACCCGATCCACAGCATCGCCGAGCAGCAAAAACAGGCGTCGCTGCACTATACCAAAGCACTGTTGGATGAGCTGGACATTGAAGATACCGACATGGTGGCATTGCAAATGGAGCTGATTCTGGAAGGATGCCTGAGCAAACTGCTGGTTAAACGTCAAATTTCCGATATTGAAGTCGCTCGTCGGCTGGCGGAGGATGTTCTGCGTATGGCACTATGCCGTAAAAATGGCGCATTGACCTGACCGCTTCCGTACCTGTACAGACCAATACGCCTAGCAAGGAACACTTACCACTACGCCATCTTGTTTGCGGCGCTTCCTTTATTAGTACTAGAAATTGGCCAATATTAAAATAATATCAACAGTATTCCTGCCGAAAACCACCATAACACACCGATTTTATTCGATATAACAGCATACCAAACACACGCTTTCGCTATTTCTCTGCGGGTCTGGCGCGAGTTATTTGTTCAAAAAACACGTAAGTGCTGAAAAATCAGGCAACCCGTTTAAAAATGCATGAATTCACATTGACGCACTCAGTCTAATCCGGTTTAATGCGCCTCGTTGCCCGGATAGCTCAGTCGGTAGAGCAGGGGATTGAAAATCCCCGTGTCCTTGGTTCGATTCCGAGTCCGGGCACCACTTATTCAGAAAAACCAGCCTACGGGCTGGTTTTTTGCTTTTGGGGAACAGGGTAAGTATCCCACTAAACCGAACCATTCACTTTTTGAGATTTACGGGCACAGCATCAATTTCAAATTGATAAACTCCCCACCAAATCCCCCAGCGTCACCATCAACATCATCGGATCGATCGGCGAAGGCTCAAACCCAACTCGTAGGTAAAATTCCCGCGCTTCATCAGACAGCGCATGAACCAACATCCCGCGAATACCTATAGTATCCGCCACCTGAATCACCCGCAGCCCAGCATCACGCACCAGCGCTCGGCCAACACCCTGACCATGTAACGATTGATCTACCGCCAGACGCCCCAGCACCACGACCAGGAGCGGATCAGGCATATTGCGGCGAAAGCGTCCGGGCGCAGCGTTTGTCATCACAGCACTGGAAGCCAATGAGTAATACGCCAACACTTTTGAGCCATCGCAACTGACAAAAATTCGTGATGCGCCAGTGACCTGATTTTTCATCGCCCGTTGTTTCAGCCAGTTGTCCATAGACTCCACGCCGCAACAGAACGAGGAAAGTACATGTTCGGCGCGAAGTGGCTCAGGGGCGGATATCATTTTTTCAATTCCCACGGTGCAGGCGTCTGCATGGTTTTGCGCAGCGCAGCATTCGGCGAAGGAGCCTGATCCAAGCGAGCAAGGAATTCCTGATAAGCATCGGGATCTGCCATGATGATGCGCTGATCGATCAACACTTCCTCTGCGGCGGCACGCGCAGCCTCAAGGACAAAATCAGTACGATTTTTTCCTCTGGCCTTAGCAGCACGATCAATAAGATCGCGTTCGGCGGGTTTGATGCGTAAGTTTAGTGTTTCGCGTTTAACAGAAACGCTGTTCGTCACTGGCATGATGTTATCCTCCGGCTTACTCTCTGGATATTAATCATGCAGCGACTGTAACGCTAATGTCATTACGATTTATCGGCATCATAGGGAATCGAACCGAAGAAACGAACGGGTGTTTCTTTACTGCATGTGGCCCATCATTCTGATCCAAGCTCTGGCATCTCAAGTACCGCTGCGGCGACAAGGGCGTTTGGCGCTTACCCGACTGTCTCACTTGCCAATACCCGTAAACTGCGTGAAGAAGCCCGTTAGGTACTCAACGCCGGAGACGATCTCGGCGTTAAGAAACAGCAGGACAGGCAGGCTAAGAAAAAACGGCAATCCCTTTGAAGCCGTCTCCCGTCAATGGGTGGCCGCGAACATTCGCTGGAGTGAGGCACACGCCGCCAACGTATTGCGCTCACTGGAATTGCACGTTTTCCCGCTCATCGGTAATGCCCTTGTCACCGACCTGAAAACCGCCGATCTGTTGATCTCGCTACGGGCGGC
The DNA here is from genome assembly GCF_014855505.1 of Musicola keenii. Lineage (NCBI taxonomy): Bacteria > Pseudomonadati > Pseudomonadota > Gammaproteobacteria > Enterobacterales > Pectobacteriaceae > Musicola > Musicola keenii. The sequence goes on from NZ_JAAWVW010000006.1 coordinate 252,872, forward strand.
AGAAAAAAGGCTGTCTGGAAACGACTGCACGGATATGCCATCCCTCCGGTTCTAGTCCCATCACCATGATGGATACGTTGCTAATGATCCGGCATCAATGCCAGACTATGGCCAACGCAGTAAACGCATTTTTACAACCATCTATTCCCCCGACAGAGACGCAAACATGGCCCGACCTAAAATTCCGCGCACTATCTGTGGTCAGCCAGCAGATAGTTGTTTTAAGCCCAACAGAATCCCGATGACAGAACTTGAACGCATCACGATGGAGCCTGACGAATTTGAGGCGATGAGATTAGTGGATCTGGAAGGTATGCAACAGATTGAAGCTGCGGCGGCAATGCATGTATCTCGTCAGACACTGGCCAATCTGGTCAAATCCGCTCGCGCCAAAGTGACCGACTGCTTAGTGAATGGCAAAGCACTCATCATGACAAACGCCTTGGAATAGTTATTGGATTATGCCAATAACGATGCTATATGTAGCATATGCTATATATGCATTCATGAAGCGCTGTGTTAATGGGCATAACGTGAATGCTTTTTCCTTAAGGAGCTTATGATGATTATTGCAATCCCCGTAATCGGCGAACGTCTTTCTTCACATTTCACGAAAACCGAGTGGATTGATTTTTACGACGGTCAATCCATGTTCGTTGCTCGTTGCGTCAATCCAGCCAAGACCCAGGACACCTGTGCCGGCAAAAGTGATCTTTTGGCATTACTTATCGCTCGTAACACCGAATACGTCATCGTGCGTAATATCGGCCAGAACATGCTGGAGAAATTGCTGGCCGCCGGGATCAAGGTATTCCAGGCGACAACCAGTGATATGAAAACTATTCTTTTGCAACTGGCGCAAGGGTATTCAGAATTCCTGCCGTTGACTGACGCAATACAAGGACGCCCATCCGTTAATCATCAGCAATGTCAGCAGCATAATGAACATCACCACTGTCATCATGCCGCCGGATCTGAAACCGCACATGTCCCTTGCTGCCAGAAGAGCGGAGAGCCGTCGGGGAAAAACCGCTGTTGCCATCAACACCATGGGCACTGAGCCCTTCGGCGTTAAAACCGTCAACCTGGCAGCGGAGGCGGCTGCCAGGCCAGCACTATCCGGATGCCCTTTATTTTCTCGCGACGAACTCAGTGACATCCGCCATCCCTGTATGAAGTATTCCCTCTTTTATTTCCCGTTCATGGGTACATGCATGTAGAACATGCATGGGAGAAAAACTGTCGGTGAGTTCGTTTAATGACACCAGCATGTCTACGTCCCCCGGCCCCCCCGTACCATAGCGCAGCTGATTGGGCGAATAGGCCTGATAAATCAGCCACCCTCCCGGATTAAGCCCAGCGAAAATCTGCTGATGAATGTTTGCTCTGAGCGTAGAGGGCAGATGGCAAAAAATCATAATGATCAGATCATAGGTTCCATTGAGCTGATACGTCGCCAGGTCACAGACCTGCGTAGTGATTTTCACGCTCCGCGACGCCGCTAACTGGCTCGCCTTATCCAACCCTACCGCCGAGCCATCCACGGCATGGACATCGTGCCCCAGTTCAGCCAGATAGGTGGCATTACGTCCCTCCCCCTCTCCCAAACTTAAGACACGCAGCCGGTTTGGCGGCAAGAATCGAGCAGCCTGTTCAACCAAAAACGCATTAGGTTGCAGGCCATATACATATTCAGTGTTACGGTAACGTTCATCCCACTTGTTCACACGCCATCCCTCTATAATCCAGCCCTCTCAGAAACCCGATAATATCAGCCGGCTTCATTGAGCAACACCGCAATCCCCCGTTATCCTCGCCATGCGTCAAACTACAGGTACGCTAGCGGCGTTCGTTCACCCACATTCCTGACCGTAATAAGCTCATCAGGGCTCACTGTTCGGCCGTTTGCCGGCAACTCGAATAATTTAGGATATACAAGCACCCGCTACTGCTTCGAGTAGTCGGCATGACCTTTACATCATCACTATAAGGATATTCAAATGATTGTATTACGGCGTTTTTTCGCCATCTTATGTTTTCTTCTCTCTCTATCGGCGTTCCCTTCGGCTGCATCATCCCTTAAAGCGGATTTATCCTACGTCGCCAACCAACTGACGCTCAATTTTGACGGCGGCGCATCTGGCGGCGGCGAAGACATCGTTAGCTATAGCTGGATTTTCGGCGATGGTGATACCGCTAATGGAACGCGCGTCGCACACACCTATGCTGCATCCGGAAACTACACAGTCACGTTAACTGTCACCGACAGTACCGGTAACAATGCAACACAAACTGCCACGGTATACGCCGGTGAAGTCCGTACCGGCTTCGAAGATGGAATGATGTCACCGATGACCGTTTGTACGACTCAGGGCGCCAATTTTGTTGCCCCGGCGCAGGTCTATGATGAAGGGCTCAATACCGTCGGCGCAGGTGGAGAAACCGCCATCAAAGTGAAATGGTTTCAGTCCGCATACAATGGCACCCGCATGACCAAAGGGGCCGAAATGTGCTCACCGATCAATATCTACAAGGAAGCCTGGATCGGTTTCATGTTCTACCTCCCCGCCAACGGCTATCCCACGGATAAAGAAGCCGGTATGTTCCAGATTTTTGAAGCGGGTGGTTGTAGTTCCTGGGCTGGAATGCTGACCATCGTCAACAATAGTCTGCGTATTGCGCATCGTGGCGCCTGCGGCAGCGCCACGCAAAAAATCATTGTTGCCGATCTAACACGCGATGCCTGGATCCCGGTAGTCATACATCTGGTAGCCTCACACCAGTCAGAGGGGCAACTTCAGATCTGGGTGGGTGACGCCGCGCAAAATGCCCCGACTTACAGCGTTACCGGTATCAATCTGGGCTTTGGCGACTGGAACGACGACGAACTTGCCAGCGGTAGCCAGCTTTACTTCAAATTTGGTCAGTACGATTACGACACATCAAACTACACTGACGGAGAAACTCGCACATCGTACTACGACAATGTGCACATCCTCGGTACCGCCGCCGACAATGGCTGGAGTGCCGTTCATCCTACCGCCAGCAGTTTCGCCTATTCCGGTACTGCCTATGCGGCCAGCACTCAGCCGGTCGTCACCCGTACTGCCGAATACGCTTTCGACGGTTCCGCCGATACCAAATGGCAGGGCAGCGGCCAGAGCGGCTGGCTGCAATACCGCTATGCCGATCATGCAGCCACGGCGATCACCCACTACACGCTGACCAGCGCCAGTTCCGCCGCCGCCCGAGATCCGCTCGACTGGGCATTGCTGGGATCCAACGACGGCAAAACCTGGACCACACTGGATACACGCAGCGGTCAGACTTTTTCAAGCCGCTCCATGGCACGTTCATTCTCCATTACTTCGCCTGGCAGCTACGCTTATTACCGTCTGCGGGTCGACGCTAACCATGGTGATACCGCCGCTACCCACCTGGGGGAATTGACACTCACGCCCTGATTGACGAGAGGACGCAAAACCCCAAATGCAAAGCGGGCCGATGACAGGCCCGCTGATTTTTCACCCTCACTCACGGCGCCGCCGTCACCAGGCAGGTGATATCGGTGTGATTAGGGGTGCTTCGCTTTCATCCATTCCGGTTTCTGGAACGCGGTAAAAATGGTGTCTTTTCTGTCGAAGAATGCGGTGAACTCATCAGACTCCACTGCCGCCTTCAGCGCTTTGGCGAAAGGTTTCTCGGCGTCGTCCTCACGCACCACAATCATATTTTTCAGGTCTTCCGGCAGCACATCCAGTTGAATGGCATCGGACAGTTTCAGCCCGGAAGCAAGAGCAAAGTTAGCATTGATCAACGCACCGGTAACGCCGCCCATGGCGCGCGGTAGCTGTGCCGCCTCCAGCGGTTTGAAAACCAACCCTTTCGGGTTTTCGCCAATGTCTTTCAGCGACGCTTTAGTGGGAGAAATCCCTGGATTCAGCGTGATCAAGCCATACTTCTGCAAAAACTCCAGCGAACGCGCCAGATTGGAAGGGTCATTCGGCAGAATCACCACATCACCGGCTTTCAGGTCGCCCAGCGATTTCACCTTATTGGAATAGAACCCCATACTGGCAGTCGGGACGGTAATGATTTCCGATAACTTCAGCCCTTTATCCGCGCTGAAACGGTCAAGATAACGTCGGTTCTGGAACAGATTCGCGTCGATGCTCTTGTTAACCAACGCCATGTTCGGTTGGATGTAATCACTGAACTCCTTGACGCGGACATCATACCCTTGCTTCGCCAGAATCGGCTTGATCGCCTGCGTGACCATATCGCCATACGGCCCCGGCGACACGCCGATCAGGATGTTCTTTGGCTCGTCCGCATGTGCCTGCGCTACCAGCAAAAACAGGAAAAAACAGCCTTGCATAATCTTTTTGAACAGCATTGTGTGCTCTCTTATTGTGGTACCGATGTTGTGCCAGCCCGACCGACAACCACCGCCGTCGGCCTTCCATGAATAACATTTTTTTCTCCGCATAAAATCAGCAATAGAAACAGCAATCCATCAGTAAAAAGACAAACCAGCATTCGCGATTTTAGAACACTGAAACTCAGAAGCACGGCTACTGCATCACAGCGCCGTCGCGCTAAATTCCCGTTCGCATCGCCCGTGAAACGCGCTGACTCATTAACACCGATGGTGATTGGCACCAAACATCGCCTTAAAACCAAAAACGCATAACCCAATCTGTTTTTGTTATTTGAAAATAAGCGACGGATTTTTCCGCCCCCTACGTTTAAGTCATAAAGCAGCCACCCGACACGATTCGGAACAAACCCGGTACGTACTTTTTCCGTCGCAGAGTAAATTTCAATCAATCCGGATGGGGCGGCACAAGGTGAAACAGCTATTCATGAAACGGCGGAGCATTGAGCGTTGAGCGAACGTGATCCGGATGCGGAACTGGTTGCGGCGGTCGGCCGGGGAGAACCGGCGGCGACAAGCCAACTGGTCGCACGCAAGCTGCCGCGTCTGCTGGCGCTGGCGCTACGTCTGCTGGGCGATCGCATGGCGGCGGAAGATGTGGCCCAGGAGGCATTTATGCGCGTCTGGAAACAGGCGCCGAGCTGGCGCGAAGGCGAAGCGCGTTTCGATACCTGGCTGCATCGCGTCGCGCTCAACCTGTGCTATGACCGGCTGCGCGCCCGCCGTGAAGAACCGCTGACGGATCAGCTCGAGGAGACAGAACCCGCCGATCGCCCTGACATACGCTTTGATGCCCAGGTGCGCCATGCGAATGTCCAGGCGGCGCTGGCGGCACTGCCTGCACGCCAACGTGAGGCACTGGTGCTTAATTACTATCAGGAATTGTCAAACATCGACGCCGCAGCGCTGATGGGGATCACAGTCGATGCGTTTGAAAGCCTGCTTGCCCGGGCGCGTCGCAACCTGCGCGCTCAATTGTCCGAAGGGGATGGGGATAAATCATGACACCAGAAAGATTTCGCAGCATCGTCGACGCCTATGGCGCGGATGCGCGCCGCTGGCCTGCGGCCGAACGCGAGGCGGCTCAGGCATGGGCGGATACGCATCCCGACACGGCCGTCGCGCTATTGACCCATGCGGCACAGCTTGACGCATGGCTGATGACGAGCCGTATCGCGCCGCCGCAGGACAGGCTAGTCGCCCGCATCATCGCCTCGGCGCCGGTTCGGAAAGCTCGGTTATCGGGTCATTCGGGCCTCTGGTGGACCGGCACGTTGGCCTGCGCCGGTCTGGCGGGCGGGTTGACCGGCGCCTTCGTCGTCTCGTTTTTCCTGCTGGCTAACGTGCCGGCGTATCCACACCTCCCGGCGCATTTGGTCACGGCGTTTAGCGCCGCACCAGCAGATATGGAAGGAGACGCCGAATGAATGTCCGTTCATGGCCAGTTCTGCTGGTCGCGTCGCTGGCGCTGAATGTGTTTCTGCTGGGGGGTATCGCCGGCGCCGCCTGGCAGTGGCACGCCGCGCGCGAAGCGTCGACAACAGGTTCGACGCCGCAGTCACACTCGTTACGCTTTGCCGCCACCCCGTTATCGACGGAACGGCAAAAAGCATTTACCGATGGTCTCAATGCCGCACGCCGCAATGCACGCGAAGCGGTTCAACAGGGGCGCGACGCGCGACGCGACGTGTTGCGTCTACTGGCGGCACCGCAATGGGATCGCGCGGCGTTGGATACGGCGCTGCAACGCACCCGCGACGCTGACCTGGCGCTGCGCACGCGCGTTGAACAGAGCGTAGTGGATTTCGCCGCCGACCTGACGCCGGATGAGCGGGCTCAATTCGCACAGTCTCTGGCGGTATACAGCGAATGGTGGCAACCCCCACCGTCGCCAGCCGTCAACGCGGGGCCAAAGCCGAGACCTGCCCAATAGCTACACGATCAATAACAACACGATCAATAACGACACGATCAATAACAACATGGGCCAACGCGGCCCAGCAAAAGGAGAGCTGATATGGCAACCCCCTCCGCCCCAACGATGAACGCCGCACCGCCATCAGCAGGGTTCGCGACAACATCGCAATCCGGGCTCGCCGCTATCGCCTTAAACCGTTTCGGTCTGGGCGCTCGACCCAACGATACGCCGCCCACCAACCCGAAAGGCTGGCTGCGCGCCCAGTTCGCCGCATACCAGCCACGGCCCGATATCTGGGCCGCACAGCCGGATTCCGGTGCGATTGCCGCGCTGCTGGATCAAAAACGTAAACAGGCCATGGAGGGAGCGGCAAGCAACAGCGACCCGGTGCAACGAGAAAAAGACGCACGTCGCGCCGCGATGGACGCGGTGAATATGACGTCCCGCGATCTTTACCAGCAGGCGGTGAATGCGCGGGTTATGAGCGCACTGACCACGCCGACGCCGTTTGTCGAACGGCTGGTGCACTTCTGGTCGAATCACTTTGCCATCTCCGTCGACAAAGGCGAGGCGGAGCCCTACGCCGGCGCGTTTGAAGCCGAGGCGATCCGCCCGTTTGTGCTCGGTCGTTTTGAAGACATGCTCCTCGCCGTCGAACGCCATCCCGCTATGCAGCTGTTTCTCGATCAGGTCAACTCTATCGGCCCCAACAGCCCCGCAGCGCTGCGCGCCAAACAGCGTAACGCGCCGCGCAGTCAGGGACTAAACGAAAATCTGGCGCGAGAGATCATGGAATTGCATACGTTGGGAGTACGCAGCGGCTATACCCAGGCGGATGTGACAGAATTTGCCCGCGCCATGACAGGCTGGAGCGTAATGGTGAAACCGCCCGCCAAACCCGGCGACACCCCGCCCGCCGGCGCATTCGTGTTTCGCCCGCCCCAGCATGAACCCGGCGATCGAACCATCATGGGGCGCAACTACGCGCAGACAGGCGAAGATCAGGCGCAGGCGGTCATGCATGATTTGGCGCAATCTCCAGCCACCGCCAGGCACATCGCCACCAAGCTGGCGCGCCACTTCATCGCCGATACCCCTCCGCCGGAAGCCGTCGAAGCGCTGACTCAGGCGTTTACCCGCAGCCACGGCGATTTACCGACGGTCTACGACGCGCTTATCGCGTCGGAAGCGGCCTGGCGGCACGCTGTCGCTAAATTCAAAACACCGTGGGAATGGGCGATCTCGTCGTTACGCGGGCTGGGCATACAAGACCCGGTCGCGGAAACCGGCAATCAGCCGATGGCCACGTTGTTCATAAAACTCGGCCAGCCGGTGTGGCGCCCCGGCTCCCCCGCCGGCTATGACGACATCGCGGCCAGTTGGGCGGCGCCCGACGCGCTGATGCGGCGGGTTGAATTCGCACAGCGCGTCGCCGCTCGTATCGGCGATCGGCTGGATGCGCGCCAGCTTGCGCAGAAACTGCTGCCCGGCGTGCTGAACCACGCGACCGGGCAGGCCGTTTCCCGTGCGGAAAGCGCGCCGATGGCACTGGCGTTGCTGTTAGTCTCACCCGATTTCCAACGGAGATAAACGATGATTACCCGACGTGGTTTTATTCAACTTGCCGCCGCAGGCGCGGCAATGCTCATCGCGCCGAGGATCGTCTTCGCGCGCGCCGCCACCGACAGCCGTTTCATTTTTATCATTCAGCGCGGCGCCGCCGACGGGCTGAACATCGTCATTCCCTATGCTGATCCCGGTTATACCGCGATGCGCGGCGAACTGGCGATAGATACCGCCACGGCGATAAAACTCGACGGCACATTCGCGCTGCACCCGTCGCTAAGCCAGATCAGCAAGATGTATGCGCAACGTGAAGCGCTGTTCGTTCAGGCTATCGCCTCGCCCTATCGCGACCGTTCGCATTTCGACGGCCAGAATGTGCTGGAAACCGGCGGCTCCGCACCGTTTCAAATTCGGGATGGCTGGCTCAACCGACTGGTCGGCATGATACACGGCGCCCCCCCCACGCCGCATGAAAACGCCATTGCTTTCGCCCCAACGATACCGCTGGCGCTGCGCGGCACAACGGATATCGCGTCCTATGCCCCATCGGGGTTGCCCCGCGCGCCGGAGGATTTGCTGATGCGTGTATCGCAGCTCTACGCGGAAGATGCGCAGTTGCATGCGTTGTGGGAGTCAGCGCTGGAGACCCGCGGTCTGGTGGGTAACAGCGAACCGCGTCAGGATCCGGCAAGCATCGGTAAAATGGCGGCGAATGTTTTGTCCCGCGCCGACGGGCCGCGCATCGCCATGCTGGAAACCAGCGGCTGGGATACGCACAGCGCGCAGACGCCCCGGCTGGCTTCGCAACTCAAAGCACTGGATATGTTGATCGCCGCCCTACGCGACGGACTCGGCCCGGTATGGAACAACACGGTGATACTGGTCGCCACCGAGTTCGGTCGCACCGTCGCGGCCAATGGCACCGACGGTACCGATCACGGTACCGCCTCGGCGGCAATGGTCATCGGCGGAGCGGTCTCGGGCGGGCGGGTCATGGCTGACTGGCCGGGACTACGACCGGGCGATCTGTACGAATCGCGCGATCTGAAACCCACCGCCTCGCTGGACGCGCTGATCGCTGGCCTCGCCAGCGAAAGTTTTCACATCGATCCTGGGCGCATCACCCGAACCTTATTCGCCCGCTCGCCCGGTATCACGCCGATGACGGGGTTGCTGCGCTCGTCGTAGCGCCGCCGGGCATTCGGATCCTGACGATACCGGGATAAATCACGGCGCGGGGCAGCATGATCCTCCTCGCGCCGGCCGTCCCCTTCCTCACCCCAAATGGGTATGGCCGGTTCTGCCCTCTTCCGTCATCTCCAGTGCCGACAACCCCTGCAAAATGCCGCAACCATCCACCGACTGGGCAACCTGACAACGCTGACTGATATGCAACAGTTGCGATTTGAGTTGTTGCAGTTCTGCAATACGCGCTTCGACATGCCCGATATGTTCATTGAGCAAGGTATTCACCCCTTCGCAACTGGCGGCGGGTTGATCCGCCAGCGCAATCAGCGCGCGAATCTCTTCGTGGTTCATATCCAGCGATCGACAATTGCGAATAAAACGCAGCCGATCGACATGAAACTGGTGGTAGTGCCGATAGTTGCCTTCGGTACGTTCAGGCGCCGGCAACAGCCCTTTCTTCTCATAAAAACGGATGGTTTCTGGCGTGGTATTGGTCACGCCGGCCAGTTCACCAATCTTCATAAATACCCCTTGACCCTAGAGTTACTACAGGGTTTTTACTACAGCAAAACCCGGAACAGGAATCAACCATGTCACATGAACATCCCCGCTACACCTTATTCAAGCACGACGCCGCACACTGTGCCGGAAAAGGCGCGTTGCAGCCGATATCGCGCGTATCCGGCACGCATCCGGATCACCATGAACATGAACATGAACATCATCGGCTCGACACCGGGCACGGGTTGCCCGGTACGGACGGCTGCCACTGCCACGGCACTGATCCTGCACATAGCGTTCAGTCTTGCTGTGCCGCGCCCAATGAACCCTTGTCGCCGTTAAACGGCGGCGAGCGCCAGGGCGATCAGCAGCGCACGCCGATACGGATTATGCAGATGGACTGCCCGACGGAAGAGGCGATGATCCGCAAGAAACTCGCCACCCTGAACACCGTGCAATCACTGGAGTTCAATCTGATGCAGCGCGTACTGACCGTCACCCACCAGCACGATGCGCTGGACAGTATTCTGGCCGCGATTCGCTCGCTGGGTTTTGAGCCGGAAATCAACCTCGCCGGTCGTGCGGCAGAACACGCTCAGCCGAAAAAGGCCTGGTGGCCGCTGGGCCTCGCCATCGCAGCTGCAGGCATGGCCGAAGTCGCAGAATGGATGGGGTGGCCGTGGTGGACAGCGGCCCTATTGGCCATTATCGCCGTCGCCGCCAGTGGGCTGACCACCTACCGCAAAGGCTGGGTGGCAATACGCAACGGCAACCTGAACATCAATGCGTTGATGAGTGTGGCAGTCACCGGCGCATTGTTGCTGCAACAATGGCCGGAGGCCGCCATGGTGATGGTGTTGTTTACTATCGCCGAACTGATTGAAGCCCGCTCGCTGGATCGAGCCAGAAACGCCATCGCCGGCCTGATGGCCCTGACGCCGGAAACCGCGACAGTACAACTGCCGAACGGCGATTGGCAGGATGTGGACGCGAAAACCCTCCAGCCGGGCAGCATCGTGCGCGTCAAACCCGGCGAGCGTATCGCGCTGGACGGCGAACTTGTACGCGGCAGCTCGGCGGTAAATCAGGCGCCGATCACCGGTGAAAGCCTGCCAGTAGACAAAAACGTCGGCGATAGCGTGTTTGCCGGCACCATCAACGAAAGCGGCTCGTTTGAATACCGGGTGACGGCCGCCGCCGCCAATACCACGCTGGCGCGTATCATCCATGCCGTTGAAGAGGCGCAGGGCGCCAAAGCGCCGACGCAACGCTTCGTCGACAGCTTCGCCAAAATTTATACCCCTGCAGTATTTCTGGTGGCGCTGCTGGTCGCGCTCATTCCGCCGTTGTTTATCGGTGGCTGGCTGGATTGGGCATACCGAGCGCTGGTGCTGTTAGTGATCGCCTGCCCCTGTGCACTGGTGATTTCTACACCGGTGACTATCGTCAGCGGGCTGGCCGCCGCCGCACGCCGCGGCATTCTGATCAAGGGCGGCGCGTTTCTGGAAAAAGGACACGCGCTGTCTTGGCTGGCGCTGGACAAAACCGGCACTCTGACGCTCGGTAAACCGACGCAGACCGGCTTTATCAACTGCGGCGAGCTGGATGAACACCACAGCCAGGCACTGGCCGCCAGTCTAGCCGGCCGCTCCGACCATCCGGTATCGCAGGCGATCGCCAGCGCGGCGCAACAGGCGCAGATTGCGCCGATCGCGGTCGATACGTTTACCGCGCTGGGCGGCCTTGGCGTCACCGGCGTCATCGACGGACATACCTATTTTCTGGGCAGCCCGCGGTTGGCACGGCAACGGCTGGGTGATGCTGCGGCCCAACACGCCGACCGGATGGCGGGCCTGGAACGGGATGGCAATACGGTCGTGGTGCTTGGCGACGAGCGCCGCGTGCTGGCACTGATAGCGGTGGCGGATACCGTCAAACCGAGCAGTCGCGACGCGGTGGCCAGCCTGCACCGGGCCGGCATCAAAACCCTGATGCTGACCGGCGACAATCCGCATGTTGCCCAGGCCGTCGCCAAGGATGTGGGCATCGACGAAGCGCGCGGCAACCTGCTGCCAACGGACAAGCTGTCCGTCATCGAACAACTGGCGGGTCAAGGCGTGATCGGTATGGTGGGCGACGGCATCAACGATACCCCGGCGCTGGCGCGGGCGGATATCGGGTTCGCCATGGGGGCGATGGGAACCGATAGCGCCATCGAAACCGCCGATGTGGCACTGATGAACGACGACTTGCGCAAGATCCCCGAATTCGTAAGGATTTCAACATCAACCCGCCGCATCCTGATCCAGAACATTGTGCTGGCGTTGGGCATCAAGGCGGTATTCCTGCTGTTGACGCTGATAGGGCTTGGCACCATGTGGATGGCGGTCTTCGCCGATGTCGGCGCCAGCCTGCTGGTAGTCGGCAACGGCCTGCGGCTACTGCGCCAGTCCTACACCCACGAGCCGCCCGCACCGGCGGCCTGACGCCGCCCGTTCGCGAATCAGGCGGTGTCGGTGCAATCCTCTATTCGGCGCAGAAGTGCGCCACAAATGCGGCGACATCCTGCTGGAACCACGGCAGGTTGTCGCGCAGTTTTTCATCCGGCCAGTCCCACCATTGCAGTTGTTCCAGCTTTTCCGCCACCGACTCGTCTGCAAAACGCGGGCGCAATATGCGGGCCGGGTTGCCCACCACCAGCGTCCAGGCTGGCACCGGTTTAGTCACCACGCTGCCCGCGCCGACAATCGCCCCATTGCCGATACTGACGCCCGGCAGCACGATGGCGCCGTGGCCGATCCACACATCGTGCCCGATAACGACCTCATCCTGTTGACGCCATTCAAAAATATCGCTGTCTACCGCAGCGGGGTTATCGCGCATCTGATATTTGCCAGGCCGGTAGGTGAAATGATGCAGCGTCGGTCGCCACCAAGGATGATTGCTGGGGTTGACCCGTACATGGGAAGCGATGGAAGTGAATTTGCCTATCTGGGTAAACATCAGGTCACAGTCATTCATGATGTAGCTGTAATCCCCCAGCGTCACATGATTGAGAATGGTGCGTTCGGCCACTTCGGTCCAGCGTCCCAATTCAATATGGAACGCATTGACATCATCGGCGAGACGGGGTGTCGGGCTGAGTACCGACGAGGGCGGTTGACGAAGCTTCATACCTTTTCCTGCGCGTTGACTGACGAAGCGGGTAACAAGTGTTTATTTTTTCACCCACGTATGACAAAGGCATGTCAGCGGCTTTAAACCCCGTTCCGATTTCCCCTTTCCATGTTGTGGTGAAATTCGCCGGTCATCAGAGCGTGCCTCGCTGTCCAATACGGCTATTGCCGACGACGGTAGAGAACAATTCGCGACTATGCGCCCGACGGGTTCCACCGCGCCGTGTTGGCGCTTGGCGTGCCGGAGTTCTGCACATTCAATGATATGTTTGCGTTTGATACCTGGCTGAAGCTGGGGCAGCCCTTGCAACAGGTACCATTGAGCGCGGTCGGTTAAACGTGCGACGGTAAAAAATCGGACGAGTTTTTCATCGACAGACACGTCAGGGTATACGCCAAAAAAAACCCCCTTTCAGCGGGGGCTGAAAGGGGGAAAGCACAGAAGAGAATGCGGTAATGTCACAACGTTAAAGGAGGGTTGATAAAGCCAGCGTTCGGTTCCACCGACACACCGGGCAACGGCAACGCCATCGCCCAATCCCCTGACGACATCAGGCCGATGCCGGGGTTCTGATCAGATAATCAAAGGCGCTGAGCGACGCTTTAGCACCTTCGCCGGTGGCGATAATGATCTGCTTGTACGGCACCGTGGTGCAGTCCCCGGCGGCAAACACCCCTTTGACGGTGGTTTCACACTTAGCGTCGATGATGATTTCGCCGATACGGTTACGCTCCACCGATCCTTCCAGCCAGTTGGTATTCGGCAACAGACCGATCTGCACGAAGATCCCTTCCAGCGCCAGTTTGTGGGTATCACTGGTGATGCGATCCCGGTATTCCAGGCCCGTCACCTTCTGGCCGTCACCGATCACTTCGGTGGTCTGGGCATTCACGATCACATCTACGTTCGGCAGGCTGCGCAATTTGGCCTGCAGCACCGAGTCGGCCTTCAGTTCCGGCGCGAACTCCAGCAACGTCACGTGTTTCACCACACCCGCCAGATCGATAGCCGCCTCCACCCCGGAGTTGCCACCGCCGACCACCGCCACATGCTTGCCCTTGAACAAGGGGCCGTCACAATGCGGACAGAAAGTGACGCCGCGGGTACGGTACTGCTCTTCCCCTGGCACGTTCATATTTCTCCAGCGCGCACCGGTTGCGATGACGATGCTGCGCGATTTCAGCACCGCGCCCGATGCTGTTTCAATCTGGTGCGGCATACCCGGCTTGCTGGCCGGAATCAGGCGCTGTGCGCTTTGCAGGTCGATAACGTCTACTTCATAGTCGTCTACATGGCTTTTGAGCGCCATGGCCAGTTTGGCCCCTTCGGTTTTCGGGACGGAAATGTAGTTTTCAATGTCCACGGTATCCAAAATCTGGCCACCGAAGCGCTCGCCCATCAGACCGGTACGGATCCCTTTGCGGGCGGCATACACCGCCGCCGCCGCACCGGCCGGGCCGCTACCGACGATCAGCACGTCGTATACCGGTCGGTTATTCAGTTTTTCCACCAGCTTGTCGCCGGCGCCGGTATCCAGTTTGGCGACGATCTCGCCGAGGGTCATACGCCCTTGTCCGAACTGATCGCCGTTCAGGAATACGGTGGGAACGCCCATGATATTGCGATCCTTGATTTCATCCTGGAATACGCCGCCATCAATCGCGGTATGCGTGATGTTCGGGTTCAGGATGGACATCAGGTTCAACGCCTGCACCACATCCGGGCAGTTGTGGCAGGTCTGGGAGTAATAGGTTTCAAAATGGAACTTGCCATCCAGCTCGCGGATCTGATCCAACAGTTCCTGCGCCTCTTTCAACGGATGGCCACCGACCTGCAACAAGGCCAAGATCAACGAGGTGAACTCATGCCCCATCGGCGCGCCGGCGAAACGCGGGCCGCTGGCGGAACCCGGATTCGTCACCAGAAACGACGGTTTGCGTACCGGCAGATCGTTATTCTCAAAGAAACTGACTTTATCGGATAACCCGGCGATGTCGGCCAGCAACCCTCTGACGTCCGAAGACTTTGCGGAACCATCCAGCGTCGCCACTAACTCAACAGGTTTGGTTAATTTTTCCAGATAGGCTTTCAGCTGGATTTTCATAGTATTGTCGAGCATAGATTATCCTTGAGTGCGAAAAATCGGGTGCGGCGCACCCGATAAAGATGTTCTTTGAGTAACGGCGAACGGTCTTAGATCTTGCCAACCAGATCCAGAGACGGCGCCAGAGTCGCATCGCCTTCCTGCCATTTGGCCGGGCAGACTTCACCTGGATGGGCCGCCACGTACTGAGCCGCTTTCACTTTACGCAGCAGGTCGGAAGCGTCACGGCCGATACCTTCGGCAGTGATTTCAACTGCCTGAATGATGCCCTGCGGGTCGACGATAAAGGTGCCGCGGTCAGCCAGGCCCTGATCTTCACGCATATTGTCAAAATTGCGGGTCAGCGCGCCGGTCGGGTCGCCGATCATGGCGTATTTAATCTTGGCGATGGTTTCAGAACTGCCGTGCCATGCTTTGTGGGTGAAATGGGTATCGGTAGAAACCGAGTAGATATCTACGCCGATTTTCTGGAACTCGGCATAATGATCGGCAACGTCACCCAGTTCGGTCGGGCATACGAACGTAAAATCGGCCGGGTAGAAGAAGAACACGCTCCATTTGCCTTCGATGCTCTGCTCGGTTACTTCAATGAACTGACCGTCTTTGAAAGCCTGATTTTTAAAAGGTTTAACTTGAGTATTGATCACTGACATCGTTTTTTTTCCTCTATAGGGTTGGCGTGATTGGCCATGTGCTTGGCATGGGGCTAAAGGTACAGAAGTGTGATGTAGGTCGCTAATGCGTTGTCCATATCGAATCGATAAGCAATACCGAACGAACCGCCAGCCGACACCATAAACACCACGATGTGGGGGAACGTCCTGCCATCGATACCGGCGGCGTATCGGCATAGCGGGCTGTCACGAATGCTTACAAAGCGTGCGCAATGGTGAGGATTTCGGTTTACGCGCAGGAATATTGTTATGTTATAACCAATCAACGTTTCTTCTTCGGTTCACGACAGGCGTAGTCATGAAACTCAACATGTCGCTGGTTTTTCTCTCGTTCGCGGCGGCCGATGCCTCGGCCTTTCAGGCCAGAATCGCGCCCGTCGAGCCCAACGGCGCCGTCATACTGGCGCAGGCGGAAAACGCATTTCGTTATGGTCACGGTGTGAAAACCGCAACGCCGGGCCTATGCGATGCCGTTTCCGTGAACGGATGCAACTGCCCGTTTTGTACCCAGTTGAGAAACCTGGGTCGCTGACATTCGGCGCAGCTGCCGTTGCACCCGGCAACGGTGTTCACGCTGCTGTCAAATGAGCATGAAAATCTCAGCGCCGGACAATCGCCTGCTGAATAATATCGGGAGGAATAGCAGCCATTCGCCAATTCGTCATTATTAGGAATGCGCGCATCATCAGGGACGGCGCATTCCCACGCGGATCCTATTGCATCATTCATATTAAGAAAAAAGATCCGGACACGAAAATAATAAGCCCGTCGCTGTTCATTATTACTGAATTGAATGAAGAAATAACAAGCGAATGATTTAACAGAAAATAAAATTTAAAACCCAAGAAAACAGGCACACTAAAGCGTTATTATTTTTTATTACTCATTCGCCAAAATTGCGCTACCGATGATATTTTTCGGGTTATTTTCCCGTTGACATCACCTAGGTAAAAATAACGTTTCCGCCACAGGCATTCCCACAACATCGATCCCGGATAAAGTATTCGCCGGGGAGCATTCCCCCACTCCCCGTCGTTTCACTATGCGGTTTCCCGCACGCCCGCCAACACCGTATCCAGCGGCAGATGCGCCTCATACTGAAGCCACAACTGTTGATACCATTCCTCATCGCCCAGCGACTGATGAATACAGGCGATATTGTTGCTGCACTGCTGACTGGCGATGCCATAAAGACGGGGATCGCCGCGCCTCAGCACATACAGCAGACGCCGCATTTCCACCATATAAGGCCGGGCGAAAATCGGATCGTGGTCGAAAATATTGCGGCTGTTGTCGATCAGATCGCACAGTTTAATGCTTTGCGCCTCCGGGCAGGCGGCGGCACTGTGCAACAGGTTAGCGTTCTTGCGGTGAATGCGCTCGCCACCGCTTTTACGGGTGCGCACATCGGTGAGCATTTCCACATAACGCCCCACCTGTTCACCAAACAGCGCCGTCACCTGCGCCAGCGTAACATCCGTATCTTCGACAGTATCGTGCAGCCAGGCGGCGGCGATCATCTCGGGAGTCGGGTCGATCTGCATCAGCAGCGTCACGACCGATGCGGGATGAATAATATAAGGTTCGCCGGTATATTTTCTTATCTGCCCACAGGCGGCGTGCGCCTCGGTGGCGAATGTTCTTGCACGTTCAATGAGTTTCATATTCCGCTCCTTCAGCCGCGGGCCGCGTCGGTAAAATAGCGATCATAACGGTTCAGGCAATCACATCTTATTCCAACTTCACTGGCGATATTCCCGGCGTAAATATATCAACGGCTGCTCCCCTAAATCGGCAAGGACGGGATAACAGGGCATACGCGGCATTTTTATTCGACGCATCTAATTCTGCGCGTCGACGTCCACTTTCATCGCGGCTTTTTGAAGCAGCACCCGCGACACGAATAATTAACGGGAGACGACCTGATATTCAGGTCGTATTGAGCCACACTGCCTGACTCATCGGCAAAAAATGCAACGCCATCTCTTGGTATATAAAGGGATGATCCTTTCTCCATGAGGTTATTCCCATCAGATTAATGCCAGAAATGGGAATAGAGGAGCATGAGAGTATTGATATATACCCAAAATAATTCGAGTGGCAGGCAGACGGCAACCGAGTGAATCCCCAGGAGCTTACTCAAGTCAGTGACTGGGGTGAGCAAGGGCAGCCAACGCACCTGCGACTTGAAGTATGACGGGTATATCGATAGCCCAATCCACCCTGCCCGACGTCACCTACAACGCGCGGTAAACCGCGGCGGGATCCGCAAGGACACCGGTATGCCGACCAGAATATGTTGCAAGTATGGCACAGCATTGCCAGTTCGCTGCGAACTCAGTCAAACTCTGTATAGCTGAAACAGGCATGAGTCACTCAACGATCGCGACGCCCGCCATCCGGATTTGCGCCCACCCGAAAGGTGACGTCGGCCACTTCACCGGCGCCCGGCCTTTCACCGGTATTAATGACAACGGGCAGCTAGAGCTGCCCGTGTCCTGAAACCTCGCATCGACAATGATCAGAATGTTTCCCAATCATCCTCACTGCCTGATTTTACTTTCGCCACACCTGCTGTTTTCGGCAATGCGGCTGCTTTGGGAGCAACCGGAGCCGGACGTGGCGTGTTGATGGCGCCCAACGTGCGAGGTTGGTTGCTAATACGGAATACCGATACCGCTTCGTTCAGCCCTGCCGCCTGCTCCGCCAGCGATGCGGCGGCGGCCGTAGCCTCCTCCACCAACGCGGCATTCTGCTGGGTGACACTGTCAATCGAATTGATCGCCTGACCGACCTGCCCAATGCCTTTGCTCTGCTCCTGAGATGCCACCGAAATCTCCGCCATGATGTCCGTCACACTCGTCACCGCATTGACGATTTCCTGCATGGTTTCGCCGGCCCGTTCCACCTGATCGGAGCCCGTCTCCACCAGCGTCACGGATTCGGTAATCAACCCTTCGATCTCTTTGGCCGCCTGCGCGCTACGCTGCGCCAGTGAACGGACTTCCCCGGCTACCACGGCGAACCCGCGCCCTTGCTCGCCCGCCCGCGCCGCTTCTACCGCAGCATTAAGCGCCAGAATATTGGTCTGGAAAGCGATGCCATTGATGATATTGGTGATTTCAGAAATTTTCTTCGAACTCTGGTGGATGTTGCTCATGGTTTTTACCACACCATCCACGAGGTTCCCCCCCTGACGCGCTTTGCCGGACGCATTACCCGCCAATTGACTGGCATGGTTGGCATTATCCGCGTTGTGCTTCACGGTGGATGTCAGTTGCTCCATGCTGGCGGCGGTTTGCTCCAGTGCGGAAGCCTGTTCTTCCGTGCGGGAAGACAGGTCGGTATTACCGGCGGAAATCTCGGTAATGCCCTGATAAATCGCTTCAACACCGTGGCGCACATTGCTCACGGTTTTCACCAATGATGCCTGCATGTTCTGCAGGTAGTGACCCAGTTGCCCGATTTCGCTGCGCCCCCATTGCGCCATCGGCATCGTGAGATCACCATTGGCGATATGCTCGATACGAGTAACCAGGGAGCGCATGGGCTGGATCACCACCCGGCGCAAACACAAATAGGTAAACAGGGAGACCAACACCGCCACCACAAAACTGGCCGCCATTACGCTATAGCCAAGACTGGATTCCTGTTGTGCCGTTTTATTCAGCGCTTCCGCCCGCTGGGTGCGAATCGCCACCACCTTCAACAACACGTCGTTGTAGGCCAGATCCAACTTACGAGTCTGCTTCCACTCCAGCGCAGTGACATCGTCGAAACGCCCGGCTTTTACCGCCTCCAACATCGGCCTGACGCCATTGTTGACGTAGTCGTTGTAACGCTGCTGCAACGAATCATCCAACGCCGCATCAGCGGGCGTTTTTACTTCGCGGTTCTGATAGGTAGAGAAGCTGTCGGCGGATTGTTTCAGGCGGCCTTCCGCCTGCTGGATACTGCTGGCGGCGGTATCCTTGTCGCCGTCTTTAGCGGCCGACGCCGCTTGAATAATCATCAGGCGTGCCGTGCGCAGATGGTTGGAGCTATTTGACACGCCGAGGCGTACCTGAATTTCCGCCGTGACGTCATTCAGCGAGTTATTGCTGCGCATAAGAAAATGCACGGAAAAGCTAATCGCCACAGCAAACAGAAGCAGAATAACGACAATAATCGTGCTGAACAGTGGCATCAGTTTCCAGTTATGCCAGAACGATACACGAGGGGAATCGGCAGAAAACGCTACAGTATCCATCATTCTTTTCCTTATGAAGGTGGTTTCTTATCGGCATAAATAAAACACGCCACGGCTTATTATCGGCAAGAGGGAACAGGACGTTAAAAACGGGGAAAAAGGAGCTCATAGGAACAATGAAAAATCAAGGCATTGAATTATAAGTATAAATAGAAAAAACCATAAATATGCCCAGTGAAAATCCTAAAGTGAATCACGACTTTTCAGGCATTTGCCCACCCCGACAACACCAAAGGACACGAAAGATTACATATGAAAACAATCAAACCGTATTAATCATTAAGGCGCGGCGCTCCCCCGTCAGAATGCCCGTTATCCCTCGGCTATTTACGATTAAACTCATGGAATAACTGATGATATTGACCGTTACGCTCGGCAAGGCGAAACGCTCGCGCCCGAGACACCACAATCTCTTCCGCGTTAGGGTATTGTGATAGTAATGAAAAGGTTTCATCAATAAATGCCTGCAGCGGCATTGCATTGGAATCGAACCCCCATTCGCCTTGCAACCCGGTTTGTACCCAGGGCGGAATAATTTCGATCACTTGCAGCGCGCGGCCCTGCAACTGGCAACGCAGCGCCTCGCTATACGCATGCAATGCGGCTTTGCTCGCACAATAGGTGGGCGTGATCGCCTGCGGCACAAACGCCAGTTCAGAGGTGACATTCAGGATCGCACCGGACGGCTGCGCCAACAGATGCGGTAGTAGAGCGCCGGTCAACAGAATCGGCCCCTGCAGATTAGTCGCTAGCGTCTCCGATACAACTTGCTGATCCTGGCGGACAACATCCTCGCGCCGCTGGATGCCGGCATTATTAATCAGCACATTCAACTGCGGGTAATCCGCCGTCAGACGGCGGACAAACATCGGTATCGCTTCCGCATCGCGTTGATCCAGCAACCGGTACGCCATGCCGGGATGCGCTGCCGTTACCCGTTTCAAACGTTCTTCACTACGCCCGGCGATAATCACCTGATTGCCGCAAGCATGAAACGCCGCCGCCAACCCGGCGCCGATCCCTGAACCACCGCCGGTAATCAGTAGGGTATTCCCTGCCATCTTCATCCAGAGACTCCTTAATCATCCATCAGTTATCCATTCAAGCTCGGCGAGTGAGCGCTTCCTTACATCCTCTATTGCCCCACCCGGCATCCCCGAACGTTGTGTTTCCCGGTGAAGCACGGACGACCGGCCCAGGAGCCCCCTATGTGGCACGCACGCCATACTCAGCAAAACAGAAAAGTAGTAACGTCTTTCTCCCGCAGTTGGTAGCTCCCGCTAAAACAGCGCCCTGCCGGATAATCCGACGATAGCGTGATCAACAATTGCAACGTAAAGGATTGCCGGGCAGTATCCAGCGCCACCATTCTGACATCCAAAAAATCGAAATAGCGCCTGACCCGAGGATATAGCGCTTTGTACAAGCTTTCCTTGGCGGAAAAATTTAGTGTCAACACGTCGGAAAACGTCAGCAGAGGGTGGGTGTGCAGCCAATCGTATTCGATCTCGTCGGCGATGCCCGGCCACAAGTTGTTGGCCCGCTCGTCGCTCATCAGCGTTTCAATGTCCAGCCCAATGCAGGATTCGCTATGGTGACGCAAATGGGCGGCACACAGCACATTGTCGACGTTATGACTCAGAGAACCGACGACATGTTCCGGCCACACGGGGGAACGATCCGGAGAATGGGTGAGGATAAAATCGTCCGTCCCTAACCGGGACAATACTTCACGCGCCAGATAGCGCCCCGCCAGATACTCCGCTCTTCGTTTAGGTACCGAGCGCACCATTTCCGGCGTAAAAGGAATACCGGCACGGAAAAACAGATCGTCACGATAGGCCGATAGGTGGAAATTACAGCGGGCGCTGACCCCTGGATAAAGGCTGCCGCCGTCTGTCTGGTGGAATGCCAACCATTCTATTTCTTTGATAAATGAAGACAGCATATCACTACACTCGTCAACCGGGCGCTACACGTCCGGTATTGGCGTACCGCAGGGAAAGTGTCCAACTCCCCGGGATACCGCATCGATTACCGCGCCAGCAAGCGTCCTGCAATCATGATCCTAGCGGGAGCAACAACCGACATAGACGTCCTGACGTGCCGGCGTATGCTCATCGCACTTCACTGACGACCCGGTATTGACTGATAAAAGAAGGTGGTCGTCCTGGCTTCTTTTATTGATACGTCGTCAGGGAATGCCGTCAGCAGGTATGTCCATAACGCTTCCGGCGGCAGCCATCACCGGTGACAGCCGTGGGAACCCAGGCCGGCTCCCCGCTGCGCCGGAGATACCATTAAGTAAAGCAATCGGTGCAATAAATGCCAACAGGCCGGCTTTCGCGCCCGCCATTTTTCGGCCATCCCTGCCGCCAGCCCTTCGCCGCTCGGACATTGTCGCCAACGAATACACGGTAATAAGAATGAATGTCCCCTACCAACCAGACGCATTAAGCATTTCATATCAACGATCCCTCGTACTCTCAACACGTCCGGGGCAATAACGGCACCGCTAGATATACCAATAATGAATAATCGGCTATGCAAGGTAGCCGATTTGCATCACAAATACATACAATTTTGGAGGGATGAAGGAGGCAAAAAATAAACTTTATTACTTTTATCTGCCGATTCCGTCTTATGAATGACATTATTCATTCCCATCACGATTACGCCGGGGATTATTCGGAGCGGAATCATTTTTTTTCATATCATCACACAGACGCAGCGATCCGCTGTTTCACGACACAACGCGCCACACGGTACGTGTCATCGTGCAGGCTCATGCTCAGCATCGGAAAAAGCAAACAGCCGCTGCGAATTGGCCAACAGCGTACCGGCGATGACCTGCGGCCATTCGGGACGCAGCTCGCACAGCGTGGCGAATACGGCAGTAATGCGCTCCGGCCGGTTAGGCTGCCCCTGAAAACCATAGACGGGCATATCCGGCGCATCGGTTTCCAGCACTAGGCTATCGAGCGGCAAACGGGCGATCGCCTGCCGCGTTTTGCTGGCGCGGGGATAGGTGATGGTGCCGCCCACGCCGATGAAATACCCCAAACGGATAAACGCCATCGCCTGCTCGTAGCTGCCGGCAAAACCGTGTACCACGCCAGTTCGAGGCACCAGACAGCGACGCAGCATCCGCGCCAGCGGCTCATGGCTACGTCGGGAATGAAGGATCACCGGCAAATCATATTTCGCCGCCAGTCTAAGCTGCGCGGCGAGCAGTTCCTGTTGCCGCGCGAAGCAGGGCTCCGGCATGTAAAGATCCAGCCCGATCTCCCCCACTGCCACCAACCGCAAAGAACGCTGTTTCAACAGCACTTCCAGTTGGTTCAAGTGTTCATCACGATGATCGGCCACATACAACGGATGTAACCCCAGCGCGGCATACAGCGCCGGCCAGCGTTGGCTCAGTGCCAGAATACGATCGAAATAACCAGCGGCGACAGCGGGCACGACAAGACGGTGAACGCCGGACTGAGCGGCCTGCGCCAGGCTGACGGCTTCATCGCCGATAAAAGGGGGAAAATCGAAATGGCAGTGCGTATCGATAAAATCTGCGGCGATGTTTTGCGCATCATCCGCATTGGCGGTCGCCTCAGGTACATCGTGCAGCAAGGTATGCCCTCTCAGTGCAAAGTGTCATGCTCCGAGGATACCTGTTCCTGCTCTTTTCCGTAATGCTCCTGCATCACACCCGACAGAAAAGCGTTGTTGCCCGAAAGCCAGGCTTCATCGCTGTCCACCCATTCCGCCCACCATTCCCAGAAAGCGCCTTTCCACTGCTTCCATTTTCCCATCACAATGTCGTTATTCATGGATGTCTCCTGGGTGAATTGATGCGACAACGCAAGGAGTGTGTCGCAGCGAGATGACAGCAATATGGCTAGCAAGCGATGCCTGTATGACACCGGCAGCGACCAGCCCGACAAGGCGAAAATATCGTCGGGACAGGCTTGTCGTGCCGAACGTTTCATTCACGGCGATTCAGCATTATCACAGGGAAGCACTCAACGTTGGCGAGGGCTGAAGAACAGGCTAATCAGGAACAACAAGATGCCGACGGCGAACAGAATTTTGGCTACAGTGGCGGCAGTCCCTGCCAGCCAACCAAACCCCAGTACAGCGGCTATCGCCGCAATCAAAAGACATACCACGCCCCAACGAAACATATTTTCTATCCCTGGATCCTCAATGACGTTACGGTCACGATCTCACCGTCAGCGCATTTTTCACGCTTTTCACGCCATCCACCGATTTGGCCAGGGTTTCGGCACGTTCTGATTGGGTACCGTTATTCACCCGCCCCGTCAGCAGCACCACGCCGTCTCGCGTTTCCACCCGTACGTTGTGAAACGGCACGATGTCGTCCGTCAGCAGCTTGATCTTAACGGCGCCGGTGGTCATCGCATCTTCAGTGTAAGCACCCACTGACTGCTCTCCCGTCGTCGTGACCTGCAATTTATCACTCACTGATTGGACTCCTTCAATATGGGAAGCCACCTTCACCGCACGAACCGCCATCGACTGGTTGGCGACGAACCCGCTCAGGGTGACTAAACCTTGATGGGTGGCAACCGAAATTTCGTTGCTATTCAGAATGTCGTCCTCCAGCAACGCGCTTTTCACTTTTGCCGTCACGGTGCTGTCATCCACAAATGCCGATGCCTGTTGTACGGTACGGTTCACACTGTTACCAACGTTATCTGCCGCCTGCCGTACCGCCGGCGGTACGTCCGTCAACGCCGCATTCGCCGCCAGCACTGCGCTCAAAGCAACAACCACCATGGTAGGAATCAGGATTAGTTTCTTCATTGGACAGTTTCCTTATCGTGATACCTGTCGATGACAGGCGTTATAGACAGTCAGCGGTTTTGCTTCGGCCTGCGTTCAATAAACCGACCATTAAAACCATTAATAACAATGCATTACACTGACTACAGAACCTTCAATGGGAAAAACACAGCAGGCTAACTATAAAAAAATGGGGTGGAAAACCCAGACGTAAAGTCCGAAAACCGACGGAGAAGCGGCACTTTAAGAGTTATCTGTCCAAATGAGGATCATGAATAACGCCGCCGGAGCGGCAGCGTGACAGGGGCCCCGCACGAATGACCCGCTAACAGAAGCGGGCCGTCGCGGGCGATTAATATTAATGTTCGCGGGTTTTGTGGAACTGCACGTCTGGGTAACGTTCCTGCGTCAGGTTGAGGTTCACCATGGTCGGCGCGACATACGTCAGGTTGTCGCCGCCATCCAGCGCCAGATGCAATTCGTTCTTACGCTTGAATTCCTCGAGTTTCTTCGCATCGCCGCACTCCACCCAACGGGCGGTGGACACGTTCACCGATTCATACACCGCTTCCACGTTGTATTCGGTTTTGAGACGGGATACCACGACGTCAAACTGCAGCACGCCGACCGCGCCTACGATCAGATCATTGTTGATCAGCGGGCGGAACACCTGCACCGCGCCTTCTTCCGACAGCTGTACCAGCCCTTTCAGCAGCTGTTTCTGTTTGAGCGGATCACGCAGCCGGATGCGGCGGAACAGTTCCGGCGCAAAGTTCGGGATACCAGTAAACTTCAGATCCTCGCCCTGGGTGAAGGTATCGCCAATCTGAATCGTGCCGTGGTTGTGCAACCCGATGATATCGCCCGGATACGCCTCTTCCACATGGGAGCGGTCGCCCGCCATGAACGTCAACGCATCGGAGATGATGACATCCTTGCCAGTGCGCACCTGACGCAGTTTCATCCCTTTTTCGTAACGGCCGGAAACCACACGCATGAATGCCACTCGGTCGCGGTGTTTCGGATCCATATTGGCCTGAATCTTGAACACAAAACCGCTGAATTTCTCTTCATCGGCGCTCACCACACGCGCGTCAGTCTGACGCGGCATCGGCGCAGGCGCCCAGGCCACCAGACCGTCCAGCATGTGGTCGACGCCGAAGTTACCCAGCGCGGTACCGAAAAAGACCGGCGTTAACTCCCCCTCCAAAAACGCATCCAGCTCAAACTCATGGGACGCGCCTTTCACCAACGCCAGTTCTTCGCGTAACTGGGCGGCCAAATCCTCGCCCACCGCTCGCTCCAGCTCCGGGTTATCCAGCCCCTTGACGATACGCACTTCCTGGATGGTATGACCCATACCGCTTTGATAGAGATAGGTTTCATCCTTGTAGAGGTGGTACACCCCTTTGAACAACTTACCGCAGCCGATCGGCCAGGTGATCGGCGCACAGGCGATGTTCAGTTCGTTTTCCACTTCATCCAGCAATTCCATCGGATCGCGAATGTCACGATCCAGTTTATTCATGAAAGTCAGGATTGGCGTATCACGTAGGCGCGTCACTTCCATCAGTTTACGGGTGCGATCCTCAACGCCCTTGGCAGCGTCGATCACCATCAGGCAGCAGTCCACCGCCGTCAGCGTGCGGTACGTATCTTCCGAAAAGTCTTCATGCCCAGGAGTATCTAGCAGGTTGACCAGCGACTCACGATACGGGAACTGCATCACCGAGGTGGTAATCGATATCCCGCGCTGTTTTTCCATTTCCATCCAGTCCGACTTGGCATGCTGGTTGGAACCGCGACCTTTTACCGTACCGGCGACCTGGATGGCCTGTCCGAACAGCAGAACCTTTTCAGTAATGGTGGTTTTACCGGCGTCAGGGTGGGAAATAATAGCGAAAGTCCGCCGTTTCGAGACTTCGCGAGCATATTCACTTGGAGACATGTTATTCAGGCTTCTTCATAGTTAATCACCCAGCGTCAACATCGCGCACACGCCAGGCAAAGCGGAAAGTAAAGACATAATGCTGTCTTATGCCAAATCAGTCAGGCCACAGTGGTATAAACACCTCCATCTATGGCAACAACGCCAATACCGAATTTTACACGCGATGACCCTCAGGCAGGCTTACTTAATGACAGGCAACATAGCCGCTTATTTTCCCCGATTTACCGTCGATACACAATCCACCGCCAGGCAGCCAACCATATTACCGATTGTGTTCAGCGCAGGATGGGGAACATCGACGCGCGACAACAGCCATGGCAAGCGTTTCAGCACAAGCAGGCCTGCGCATGCAACGACGGCGCCGTCACATCGTGCGTCGCTATTTTCCCGTGAATGACAACATCATCACGCTTCATTTATCCTTTGATCTCACCTGCTTGCTCCACATCCTGGAGGATCAGCCATGCAAGACTGGAATCCCGAACTGTATCTGCGTTTCGCCAGCGAGCGCACACGCCCGGCCCTTGAACTCGTCTCCCGTATCATTCATCACGATATTATTCGCATCACCGATCTGGGCTGCGGCCCCGGCAATAGCACCGAACTGCTACGGCAGGCCTGGCCGCATGCCGAAATCACCGGTCTGGATAACTCGGCCGCCATGCTCGAACAGGCTCACCGGCGTTTGCCGGGCTGCACCTTCCAACTGGCAGACATTGCACACTGGCAGCCGGAAAAACCGCAGGATTTGATCTTTGCCAACGCATCGCTGCAATGGCTCGACGATCACGACCGGTTGTTTCCCCACCTGCTACGCCAGCTCGCACCGGGCGGCATACTGGCGGTACAGATGCCGGACACATTGGAACAACCTACGCACCGGTTAATGCGCCAGACCGCGCTGGCCGGCCCGTGGCGGGACAAATTCGCCGATGTCGATCACATCCGCCAGCCGTTGTCTGACCCGGAATATTATTACGATCTGCTCGTCGGTAACGGATGCGAAGCCGATATCTGGCGCACGACTTACTATCACGTCATGAGCGGCCCATTGGCGATTATTGAATGGTTGAAAGGTACGGGATTACGGCCATTTCTGACCCGATTAGATAAAGAAGAACAGCAAGCGTTTTTACAACATTATCAAGTACATCTACAACAGGCTTATCCCGCGCGTCGGGATGGCAGCTGCCTGCTGGCCTACCCCCGGCTATTCCTGACGGCGCGCAAGGGCTAGGCGCCGGGTTTCAGGGCATTTTCGGCGGCTCTGAGGACGATGTTTCCGACACCGGCTCGTCCTCGTCCCGCACCGGTGTATTGGCCGTCAGTAAATAAGGCGATTGTTGCCAGCGAGAGCGGCGGTGTTGCAGCAACGTCCGGGCGAGAATAATACCGATCGCCAGCGCCAGCAGCAGCATTAGCCGCAGAATATTGGTGGTGTTGTCTACCTGCCGGGCTTCCGTCGCCAGCACATGGGTATCAAGCGTAATGCGTAGAAATCCGAGCGGCCCATCCTTGCCGTTGACCGGCTCAACCAGTTGATGATTGAAATAGCTGCCGGCACGATTGCCATCCAGCGCCAGTCGATCACGCACATTTATCTGCTCGCCCGCCCGCGCGATCAACGTACCATCCTGCTGATAGAGCGCCACATCCAGAATCCGGCTATGGGTGGTCAGTTGTCGCAGCGTTTCTTCGATCCGCCCAGTGTTGTCGCCGTTGCCTTCCAGCAGCGGCGTCAGGCTGAATGCGACTTGCCGTGTGAGTGTACGCGCCAGTTCTTCGACCTGCTCCGAACGCGCCATCTGATGACTCAGACTGAAATAGGACACGCCCTGCAGCAAAACCACCAGCAGCGCCAGGCAAATCAACACAATCGCAGTACGATGTAAGCGAAACTTTATCCGAGCCCGAACCATGGGAATACCTGCGCAATTTGGATACTTTAATGTTGCCAGAAGCGTTGACGATAGGATAGCTTGTTGCGTTGATTTATGGGCGCCCAGTGCAGCCATCCACACCTTCAACCCACCGTTACCCGCTGGAAAGGATTTACCCCATGTCGAACCATTTGACCTATCGCGATCTGCCCGATGAGATCTCCTGCTGGCCAAATCTCCCGCTGTCTCTGAGCGGCGACGAAGTCATGCCGCTGGACTACCGTGCAGGCAATACCGGCTGGCTGATGTACGGCGACGTGCTCGACAAGTATCTGCTTTCCCGCGTGCAACGCCGTCTGGACGACCCGCTGGTGATCGTCAGCGCCTGGAACGTCGCGGACTATCAGGTGGTTCGGTTAGCGGGCACCCTGACCCCGCGCATCACCAAAGCCGCCCATGAACTGGGGCTGGATGTCGCGCCGATGGGTGATACCCCCAGCCTACGCGCGCCCGGCCTGCTGGTAATGGATATGGACTCCACCGCGATTCAAATAGAATGTATCGATGAAATCGCCAAACTGGCAGGTACCGGTGAAATGGTGGCGGAAGTGACGGAGCGCGCCATGCGCGGCGAACTGGATTTTTCCGCCAGTCTGCGCCAGCGCGTCGCCACCCTAAAAGACGCCGACGCCAATATTCTGCGTCAGGTGCTGGACACGCTGCCGTTGATGCCGGGGCTGGAAACCATGGTGCGCCAACTGCAAGAGGCGGGCTGGCACGTCGCGATCGCCTCCGGCGGGTTCACCTATTTTGCCGACCACCTGCGCCAAAAACTGGGGCTGGTAGCCGCAGTCGCCAACGAAATGGGCATGCGCGACGGCAAACTGACCGGCGAAGTGGTCGGCCAGATCGTCGATGCAAAATACAAGGCATACACGCTGAAGCAACTGACGGACAAGCTGGCTATCCCATCAGCACAGACAATCGCCATCGGCGATGGCGCCAACGATTTGCTGATGATCAAAGCGGCCGGCCTGGGGATTGCTTATCACGCTAAGCCCAAGGTGAACGAGCAAAGTGCGGTCAGTATTCGCCATGCCGATCTAACCGGTGTGCTCTGTATTCTGAGCGGCAGTCTGCGACACGAAAAAAGTTAACGGGAGAACGCTGTGGCAAAAGCCGTCAAACGCGCCTTCGTTTGTAATGAATGCGGTGCCGACTACCCACGCTGGCAGGGCCAGTGCAGCGCCTGTCACGCCTGGAACACCATTACCGAAGTTAGACTGGCGGCAGCAGTCGGTTCGGCGCGCAGTGATCGTTTTTCCGGCTATGCCGGGGACGGCGGCAACATCAGCAAAGTGCAGAAACTCTCCGAGATCAGCCTGGAAGAATTGCCCCGTTTTTCCACCGGTTTCCTGGAGTTCGATCGGGTTTTGGGCGGCGGCGTGGTGCCGGGCAGCGCCATTCTGATCGGCGGCAACCCTGGCGCAGGGAAAAGTACGCTGTTATTGCAAACCCTGAGTAAACTCGCCGGGCAGATGAAAACGCTTTACGTTACCGGCGAAGAATCGCTGCAACAGGTGGCGATGCGGGCGCACCGCCTCGGCCTGCCAGCCCAGCACATCAATATGCTGTCGGAAACCAGCATAGAACAGATTTGCCTGATCGCCGAACAGGAACAACCTAGGCTGATGGTGATCGACTCCATCCAGGTGATGCATTTGGCCGATATCCAATCATCCCCCGGTAGCGTGGCGCAGGTACGGGAAACCGCCGCCTATCTGACGCGATTCGCCAAAACGCGCGGCGTCGCCATCATCATGGTGGGACACGTCACCAAAGACGGGACACTGGCCGGGCCGAAAGTGCTGGAGCACTGCATTGACTGCTCGGTATTGCTGGATGGCGATGCCGATTCTCGTTTTCGTACCTTGCGCAGCCACAAGAACCGTTTTGGCGCCGTCAACGAACTGGGCGTATTCGCCATGACAGAACAAGGTCTGCGCGAAGTCAACAACCCTTCGGCCATCTTCCTCAGCCGCGGCGACGAAATGACGCCCGGCAGTTCAGTCATGGTGGTCTGGGAAGGAACGCGCCCGCTGCTGGTGGAGATTCAGGCGCTGGTGGATCACTCCATGATGGCCAATCCGCGCCGCGTGGCCGTTGGGCTGGAGCAAAACCGGTTGGCCATTCTGCTGGCGGTGCTACATCGCCACGGCGGGCTGCAAATGGCGGATCAGGATGTCTTCGTCAACGTGGTCGGCGGCGTCAAAGTGACGGAAACCAGCGCCGACCTGGCATTACTGCTGTCACTGGTTTCCAGCTTGCGCGACCGTCCGTTGCCGCATGATCTGGTGGTGTTCGGCGAAGTGGGGTTAGCAGGAGAAATCCGCCCGGTTCCCAGCGGGCAGGAGCGTATCGCCGAAGCCGCCAAGCATGGTTTCAAACGCGCCATCGTACCTTTTGCCAATAATCCCAAAAAACCGCCTGCCGGCATGCAGGTGTTCGGCGTAAAAAAACTGTCGGACGCGCTCGCTATCCTTGATGAACTGTAAGGTTTATTTTGGATCGTCCCAGAGCCTCTATGCTATTTTGTTCAGCGAGTTAAACCGGAGCGTCAGACATGTCCCCCTACGATTACCTGAAAACGGCCATCAGGCAGAAAGGATGCACCCTGCAACAGGTCGCCGACGCCGCTGGCATGACAAAAGGATATCTAAGTCAATTACTTAATGCGAAGATTAAAAGCCCAAGTGCGCAAAAGCTGGAGTCGTTGCATCGTTTTCTAGAGCTGGAATTTCCTTATCACCAGAAAAACGTCGGCGTCGTGTTTGGTAAATTTTATCCGTTGCATACCGGGCATATTTATTTGATTCAGCGCGCCTGCAGCCAAGTTGACGAGCTGCATGTCATTCTGGGATACGATGAACCGCGCGATCGCCTGCTGTTCGAAAACAGTTCCATGTCCCAACAACCCACAGTCAGCGACCGCTTACGCTGGCTGCTGCAAACGTTCAAATATCAGAAAAACATTCATATCCATGCGTTTAACGAACAGGGCATGGAACCCTATCCACACGGTTGGGATATCTGGAGCCAAGGCATCAAAAAGTTTATGACGGAACAAGGCGTCGACCCCAGTTATGTCTACACCAGCGAAGAGCAGGATGCGCCACAGTACAAAGAACATCTGGGCATCGAAACCGTATTGGTCGACCCCAAACGTTCATTTATGAATATCAGCGGTGCGCAAATTCGTCAGAACCCGTTCCGTTATTGGGAATACATCCCCACTGAAGTAAAGCCGTTTTTTGTCCGCACCGTAGCGATCCTCGGGGGAGAGTCAAGCGGGAAATCAACGTTGGTCAATAAGCTGGCCAATATCTTTAATACCACCAGCGCCTGGGAATATGGCCGCGATTATGTCTTCTCCCATCTGGGGGGAAACGAGATAGCTCTGCAGTATTCAGATTATGACAAAATCGCCATCGGTCATGCACAATATATTGATTTTGCAGTTAAATTTGCTAACAAAGTGGCTTTTATCGACACTGACTTCATTTCGACCCAGGCATTCTGCAAAAAATACGAAGGCCGCGAACATCCGTTTGTTCAGGCGTTGATCGAAGAGTACCGCTTTGATCTGGTCATTTTACTGGAAAACAACACGCCATGGGTGGCGGACGGGCTACGCAGCCTCGGTAATGCCGCAGACCGCAAGGAATTCCAGGATCTGTTGAAAAGTATGTTGGCGGAAAATCATGTCCCCTATGTCCACGTCACGGAATCCGATTACGACAGCCGTTTCCTGCGCTGTGTAGAATTGGTGCAACAAATGCTGGGACAGGACGCTCAGGAAAAGACCACTCACCACCGCCAATAGCGAGAAGGCGTAATGATTTCCGGCAGGGGAATATCCCAGCTTTCGGCAGGGAGCGATTCCACTTGCTGGCAATCGTGCGCCAGGCCGATCGGATAAGGGCCGCGTTGCCGCCAGTGCTGCAATGTGCGGTCATAGAATCCGCCGCCCATGCCCAATCTCTGCCCCTGCCGATCAAACGCTACCAGCGGTGTTAATAACACATCTAACTGGTAAGAGGGCAAAACCTGGCGCACATCCAGGCGCGGTTCGCGGATCTTAAGGCGATTGATCACCAGTTCCGTATCAGGCTCGTAGCGCAGGAACAGCAGGTGCCCGGAGCAAAACGGGTGCAATACCGGCAGATAAACCTGCTTACGCTGCTGCCACAACGCCTGAATCAATGGCTGGGTATCCAGTTCACCGTCAAACGAGAGAAAAACCGCCACCCGCTGGGCTTTTGCCAGGCGCTCATGCGCCATAACTTTATCTGCAACCTGTAAAGCGAATATCTGCTGCTGTTCTGCGCTAAGCGCACGCCGGCATTGACGAACGTTCTGACGTATAGACTGACGCGATAACGAAATGGAAAGAACATCCTGAGAAGGGATAGAGCACATAGGCAATGATCGCCGTGTGGAATATAAAGTTGAGAGAAAGCGAGAAGGGAATCTCCGAGATGCCGCCGCAGACTATAACCCTTGAACCCTTGGTTCAAGGTGAACGCAACGCTGCAATTTTAAGGCTTCTCGGACGAACCGAGCATGCTCACCAACTACATTACGCTACATTCTTTAAGTTTGAAATATCGGCTCAGGGGACTCGTCCGCCGACAAACATCTCAGAGAAATTTTGTTCTTTAACTGCCGTTACCCTAACACGTTCGGCAGCATTTTGTTAGCCATACTTTTGTCAAAACGCGACAGACTACTCAAACTGCGAACCTTGACGTTCAGTAATTCGGCCTTGCTCCAACAACGCTTGTTCAATCGTCTGCTGCAGCATGCGAATACGCTGTTCCATGTTGGCGGCGTAATCGCGGGTTTTCATCCGCTCCTGGGCCAGTTCGTGGCACACGTTAAGCGCCGCGATGAACACCAATTGCTCCGTGTTTGTGACTCTAGTGCGAACTTTGAGATCTTGCAACCGCTGGTTAAGATCCTCCGCAGCCTGATTCAGCGCATCCTGCTGTTCTGGCGGACAATTCACTCTTAACGAACGGCCAAAAATTTGAATATCTACCGGTTGTGCAGACATGTCACCTTCCTGCCTTATTTCGTTTCGCGCCCGCATAAAAGGGTGTTTACCGTATGGCCCGAAATGTCAGGCTGGTAAAAAGCGGGCGCTACTATATCCATCCCAAATAGAAGATACAAGCCCTTTCTGGTATAGCGACAGAGCTTGGTGGTAGCATAACACGATGTCCTGCCAACGACGACGAATGCATATGTCTATACAGAATACACTCCCTGGCTATGAAGCCATCGACCAGCTTCTGCACCAACACCAGGTTGCTTTGACCGCCGCAGAAATGCACGGTCTGATCAGCGGCATCCTGTGCGGCGGCAACCACGATGAAAGCTGGAAAACACTGACGTTCGAACTAACCAACGACAGTCTCGCGTTCCCTCAAACGCTGGCGCAGCCGCTCCAGCAAATCTATCAGGTAACTCGGGATACGCTGGAGGATGACGGCTTCCTGTTCCAGTTGTTCCTGCCGGACGATACGCTCGAGCACGTTAGCGTGTTTGACCGCGCCGACGCGCTGGCCGGTTGGGTAAACCATTTCTTGCTGGGGATGGGGGTCGTGCAGCCACGGCTCGATAAAGCACAAGGCGAAATTAAAGAAGCGATCGACGATCTGCGTAACATCGCCCAATTGGGTTATGACGAAGACGAAGATAAGGAAGAGCTGGAACAATCGCTGGAAGAAGTGATCGAATATGTGCGCGTAGCCGCCATCATGTGCCATAACGAATTCAATCACCCTACCGCCACGGCGCCGGTACAGAATAAGCCGACGCTGCACTAACGCGCAGCCTGATTGCCGAGGATTCTGGAGCAGGTAATGAATCAACAAGAATATCTCCGCCGCCGTCTGGCGTTGCTGGAAAAAATGGTTCCGGGCAGTGCTGCCATTCTGTTTGCCGCACCGGAAGCGCAACGCAACGCCGACAGCGACTACCCCTATCGCCAGAACAGCGACTTCTGGTACTTCACTGGCTTCAATGAACCGGAAGCGGCGTTACTGCTGATAAAAAGCGACGATCACCATCACCACAGCGTGCTGTTCAACCGCATACGGGATGTCACCGCTGAAATCTGGTTTGGCCGCCGACTTGGCCAGGAAGCCGCTCCGGCGAAGCTGAGTGTTGATCGCGCATTACCGTTCGGTGAAATCAGCGAACAATTACATCTACTGCTCAACGGCCTGGATGTGGTCTACCACGCACAGGGCGAATATGCTCATGCCGACAAGCTGGTCTTCGCTGCGCTGGAAACCCTGCGCCAGGGAAGCCGCAAGGGGTTCCGCGCCCCTGCCACGCTGACAGACTGGCGCCCATGGGTACATGAAATGCGGTTGTTCAAATCACCGCTGGAAGTTGACGTCATGCGCCGCGCCGGGGAGATTTCCGCGCTGGCGCATACCCGGGCGATGGAAAAATGCCGGCCCGGCATGTTCGAATACCAGTTAGAGGGTGAAATCCACCACGAATTCAACCGCCACGGCGCCCGTTACCCGTCTTACAACACCATCGTCGGCAGCGGCGAAAACGCCTGTATCCTGCATTACACCGAAAATGAAAGCCCGATGCGCGACGGTGATCTGGTGCTGATCGACGCCGGTTGCGAATACCAGGGATACGCTGGAGATATCACCCGCACGTTCCCGGTCAATGGGCGCTTCACACCAGCACAACGCGCCATCTACGACATCGTGCTGGCATCCGAAGTGCGCGCTATCGAACTGTTCGCACCGGGGCGGAGTATCCGCGAAGTGAATGAAGAAGTGGTACGCATCATGCTCAGAGGGTTAATCCGGCTCGGCATCCTGCAGGGCGATGTGGAAAACCTGCTGGCGGATCAGGCTCATCGCCCATTCTTTATGCATGGTTTGAGCCACTGGCTCGGCCTTGACGTACATGATGTAGGCGATTATGGCTCCAGCGATCGCGGACGTATTCTGGAACCGGGCATGGTGCTGACCGTCGAACCGGGGCTGTACATCGCGCCGGATGCGGACGTCCCGGCGGAATACCGCGGCATCGGCATCCGTATTGAGGACGACATCGTCATTACCGCCAACGGCAACGAAGTGCTGACCGCCGGAGTGGTTAAAGACCCGGACGCTATCGAAGCGCTGATGGCGCGCGCAGCGGGAACCGCGTCATGACGGTGCTGATCGTCGGCGGCGGCATGGCTGGCGCCACGTTGGCGCTGGCGATTTCCCATCTGTCCAGCGGCAACGTGCCGGTCGCATTGATTGAAGCACGGTCGCCGCTCGAACGGCAGCATCCCGGTTTCGACGCCCGCGCCATCGCCCTGGCGCAAGGCACTTGTCAGCAGTTGGCGCATATCGGCGTCTGGCCCGCACTGGCGCCGTTCGCCACCCCAATCACCCGTATTCATGTCAGCGACCGGGGGCATGCCTGCCGTGTTTGGCTGCACGCCCGGGATTACCATGTCCCGGCGCTCGGCCATGTCATCGAATTGCACGACGCCGGTCGCCAACTCTTCACGCAACTGCAAAAAGCACCAGGGGTAGAGATGT
Organism: Musicola keenii; assembly: GCF_014855505.1. Lineage (NCBI taxonomy): Bacteria > Pseudomonadati > Pseudomonadota > Gammaproteobacteria > Enterobacterales > Pectobacteriaceae > Musicola > Musicola keenii. The sequence goes on from NZ_JAAWVW010000006.1 coordinate 288,952, forward strand.
ACTGTCCTGCCAATGTAGTGAACATGGCGCGCAGGCATGACGGCGTATCCCTGACGCTGGATAACGGCGCCCAGCTCGATGGCCATCTACTGGTTGCTGCAGACGGCTCCCGTTCAAAACTGGCGCAGGATGCAGGCATCCAGTGGCAACAGCATGCGTATGAACAGGTGGCGGTGATCGCCAACGTCGCCACCGCGCTCCCCCATCAGGGCCGGGCTTATGAGCGCTTCACCGAGCAGGGTCCGCTGGCGCTATTACCGATGAGCCAGGGCCGAAGCTCGCTGGTCTGGTGCCACCCGTTGGCGCTCCAGTCTGCGGTGAACGGCTGGAACGACGACGAATTTCTCCAGCGGCTGCAACAGGCGTTCGGCTGGCGACTGGGGCAATTCACCCACGTCGGCGAACGTCACAGCTATCCGCTTAATCTGATTACGGCCAATCGCCATATCACTCACCGTCTGGCGGTGGTCGGCAATGCAGCCCAGACGCTGCACCCTATCGCCGGCCAGGGGTTCAACCTCGGGTTGAGGGATATCATGACGCTGGCAGAAACCATTGTGCAGGCCGCCGATCGCGGCGAAGATCCCGGCAGCGCCGCTGTTTTACAGCGTTACCAGCAACGCCGTCAGCCTGATCAGCATGCCACCGTCAGCATCACCGATGGGTTGGTTCGCCTCTTCGCCAATCGCTGTTTACCATTGGCGGTAGCAAGAAATCTGGGGTTGATGACCATGAACAATCTCCCGCCACTGCGCGACGCACTGGCACGCCGTACACTGGGTTGGGTAGCCCGATAAGCGGACAACAAACAGGAATTCAGGTGTTATGCAATCATTCGATGTGGTAATCGCCGGCGGCGGCATGGTAGGTCTGGCGCTGGCCTGCGGTCTTGCTGGCAGCGGTTTGAGCATAGCGGTGTTGGAAAAGCAGTCGGCCGCTCATCCCCCGTCAGGCGACGAGCGCACGTTGCGTGTTTCAGCCATCAACGCCGCCAGCGAAGCGTTGTTAACCCGCCTCAACGTCTGGCCGGACATCGCCACGCAGCGTATCAGCCCTTACAACAACATGTATGTCTGGGACAAGGACAGTTTCGGCAACATCAGCTTTAGCGGTGAGGATTTCGGTTTTTCGCGTCTTGGGCATATCGTGGAAAACGATGTTATCCAGTGGTCGCTGTGGCAACAGGCAGCCCGCTCGCGAGACATCACCCTGATGGCGTCCGCCGGTTTGCAGCAGGTGGCATGGGGCGAGAACGAAGTCTTCATCACGCTCCAGGATGGCAATATGCTGACTGCCCGGCTAATGGTCGCAGCGGACGGCGCACACTCCTGGCTACGCCAACATGCGGATATCCCGCTGACATTCTGGGATTACGGCCACCATGCGTTGGTTGCCAATATCCGCACCGAGCGGCCGCATCACGCCGTCGCCAGTCAGGTCTTCCACAGCGACGGCATTCTGGCGTTTCTGCCGCTGAGCGATCCGCATCTTTGCTCCATCGTCTGGTCGTTGCCGCCGGAGCAGGCTCAGATCATGAAAGAAGCGGATATCGACAGTTTCTGCAAACAGCTGGCGATGAGTTTCGATATGCGTCTCGGCCGCTGCCAATTGGAAAGCGAGCGCCAGACGTTCCCGTTGACGGCCCGCTACGCCCGCAGTTTTGCCGCCCACCGATTGGCCTTGATTGGCGACGCCGCCCATACCATCCATCCGCTCGCAGGTCAGGGGGTAAACCTCGGGTTTATGGATGCGGCGGAATTGATAGCCGAATTAAAACGGCTGCAATCACAAGGCAAGGATATCGGCCAGCATCTGTACCTGCGCCGCTATGAGCGCCGCCGTAAACACAGCGCCGCCCTGATGCTGGCGAGTATGCAGGGGTTCCGCACCCTGTTTGCAGGCTCCCATCCAGCGGGGAAACTGCTGCGTGATATCGGCCTGAAGCTGGCGGATACGCTGCCTGGGGTCAAACCGGTGCTGGTACGGCAGGCCATGGGGCTCAACGATCTGCCCGAATGGCTTGAAGCACAGTAACGCCGCCGGAGCGGCAGGTTCACCGCCTGCCGCCACCAGTCAATCAATGATTACCGTCTATCGCCTTTTCAACGGCAATACGTATTTCCGCTTGTGGACATCTCTACTTATTATGGATATTTCCAAACATGAAAAAATATTAATAAACACCATAAAATAGTTTATATAT
>NZ_JAAWVW010000068.1:0-266 GCF_014855505.1 Musicola keenii
CAGCGCGTTCTCCAGCAACAGCGCGCAAGCGTCACTGACGGTGAGCGACGTCAATGACGCGCCGACCTTATCCAGCGGCGCGTCGGTGACGCTGACCTCCACGAGCGAGAACGTCACCTCGTCGTCCACAACGGTGTCGTCGCTGTTGAGCGCTGCCGGTTATGCGGATGCGGACAGCGGCGCGGTCAGCGGTATTGCGCTGACGACGCTGAGCGGCAACGGGGCGTGGCAATACTCGACGGACAGCGGGGCCAACTGGTTCAGCG
>NZ_JAAWVW010000069.1:0-260 GCF_014855505.1 Musicola keenii
CGCTTGCGCGCTGTTGCTGGAGAACGCGCTGCTGCCGCCGGTGGTCGAGGTATCCGCCAGCCCCCGGGTCGCCCCTGTGGTGGCCGTGCCGCTGGTCTGATCCCAGGCGTTGAAACTGAAGGCGGCGGTTTCGGCGGTAGCGCCATCCGGCACATAACGCAGCTGCGCCGTCGCACTGAGCAGCAGCGCCGATGAACTGGACACCGTGCCGACGCTGAACCAGTTGGCCCCGCTGTCCGTCGAGTATTGCCACGCCCCGT
>NZ_JAAWVW010000070.1:0-256 GCF_014855505.1 Musicola keenii
GGCGTGGCAATACTCGACGGACAGCGGGGCCAACTGGTTCAGCGTCGGCACGGTGTCCAGTTCATCGGCGCTGCTGCTCAGTGCGACGGCGCAGCTGCGTTATGTGCCGGATGGCGCTAACGGTGAAACCGCTGCCTTCACTTTCAACGCCTGGGATCAGACCAGCGGCACGGCCACCACAGGGGCGACCCGGGGGCTGGCGGATACCTCGACCACCGGCGGCAGCAGCGCGTTCTCCAGCAACAGCGCGCAGGCG
>NZ_JAAWVW010000071.1:0-233 GCF_014855505.1 Musicola keenii
CGGTGCACAGACAGTTCAGGAAACTGACCAAAACCAAAGGTGCTTTCCCGAATGAAAACAGTCTGTTGAAGCTGCTTTATCTGGGGCTAATGAACGCACAGGAAAAATGGACAATGCCCATCCGGAGCTGGAATTTGACATTGTCACAGTTGGCCATTTATTTTGAAGGGCGACTAAATAACGTGATGACGCTGTAGAATTTTTAACGTGACACAGAATTCTGAACGCTCTCG
>NZ_JAAWVW010000072.1:0-215 GCF_014855505.1 Musicola keenii
GCCTTCAGTTTCAACGCCTGGGATCAGACCAGCGGCACGGCCACCACAGGGGCGACCCGGGGGCTGGCGGATACCTCGACCACCGGCGGCAGCAGCGCGTTCTCCAGCAACAGCGCGCAGGCGTCACTGACGGTGAGCGACGTCAATGACGCGCCGACCTTATCCAGCGGCGCGTCGGTGACGCTGACCTCCACGAGCGAGAACGTCACCTCGTC